>CAMWSV010000072.1 GCA_947177015.1 uncultured Porphyromonadaceae bacterium | reverse complement strand
CTCCACGAGGAGGGTGTCACGTCGTTTTGTATCCTTGGATTGAAGAGGGGCTTATTTCACCTCTTCGATGCGCTCTACGTTGGAGATACCCCAAGTGCCGAAGGTGGTGCCTACACTGCCGAGGATTCTGACTTTCTTGCCGAGGATTCCGGGGTTCTTGATCAAGCCGAATTGATCGCGGAGGGCAATCTCGTAGAGTGATACGGGCACTGATGCGGCTTTGGCAGCGGCGGCATCGTCTGTGTCGATAAGGTCGGCGCTCGTGCCGAGGATGAGGTTATTGCCCGAGTAGTCGCCGCGTGAGTAGGCTCCGAAGCGTGCGCCGCTATCGAATGAAGTGCCGTTGACCCAACCTACTACGTAACCTTCGATGTAGACGTTGGTCATCTCCACGTCGCCCACATTCTTGAGATATGCCACAGTGAACGGATCCTCTGACGTACCGCTTCCCTGCCCTGTGATGCCCGGGATGATCTGCCCTTCGATAGTGAATTCGGGATACCCCTCTCCTACTTCAGTCACGGCGTGCATACCGAGCCAGGGATTCATCGATCCCTTCACGATAAGTTTCTTGCCGAGCACATCGGGATTATCGATGAGGTTTGCCCATTCACGGAGACGAGAACCTGCGGGGAGTTCCACCACCATCATCTCGTTGATGTCGCGGCAGTCTGCCTTGGCTGCGATCACTACGTTATTGTCGAGTTCGGCGGCGCCGCTGAAGAGGATGTCATCGGCAGATGTCACGGTGCTGACACCTGATTTCACAGAGCCGATGATATAACCCTCTACCCATCCTGTGCGTCCGTTATCGTTCATGGCGATAGCATCTGCCACGCTGTAGGGCGCTTCACGCGAACCGGCATCGTCGAAGAGAAGGTCTTCAGTGCCGCGCAGCAGGAGTTGCCATGAGTCGCCATAGCGCGAGAGGATACCTCTTACGGTGCCGGTGCCCTCGGGCAGGGGGTCATTGTAGAATGAACTGTAGCCGGAGCATCTCACATTGAGCGTCTGGCCGTTGGCATCGCGGATATAGCGGTCGGCGTTGTCTTGATAGGGAGCAAACGTCATCGGAGGATAGTTGCCCTCCGCATCAGGCTCTTTGCTCATGTCGGGCTTGCCGGCATCGACGAAACTTACGTTGGGGAATTCCACCAACTGGCTCATGACGTTGATGTAGGCATCGCCTGAGGTGGGAATCTCGCTGAAGGTGCGGAATATCAGGCAGTAGGGATCATCGGCAGGTTGCGGCTTGCCGTAGTTGAGATATTTGAAATCCTGATTGGGGAGGCCGTTGAGTTGCGAATTGCCGCGGAAAGTATCGTATGCCATGAAAGTAATCTGCGGCATACCGTTATACTCGCCGAGCATACCCAACTGCAGATAGTTGTTGTACATACCCATCCATAGGTCAGTGGCGCATATCACCACTTCCTGACCGAGACGATAGTCGATATACATCGAGCCCTGATTGATGGAGAGGGCTATAGCCGCGGTCTCATCCTGAACCACGAGGGATTTATAGATATTACCCGAAGCATCCGACGAGATCACACGTCCGCGGATGATATACGGGGTGCCGGCATCCTGATCCATCAGGGGGACTTTCACGGCGAGTTCATCGGCGAAAGCCTTCTTGAAGTCGGCGATGGAGATGGTGCGCTCCATAGTGGCGGTCGGGACCACGAGTTCCGGCTGGTCATAACTGTCCTGGCAGGCGCTGAGTGCAGCGAGAGTCAACATTCCGACGCCATACGCCATATATTTCAGAGTCTTCATATATATGATTTCTGATGAAGTTTATATTGAGTTTTTGCGGAGTGCCCCGCTTATGGAGCGAAGCCTCCTGTTTACACTGATCTGAGGCGATCGGGTTTATTTTGCTGATTCCTCCACGATCTCATAGAGAGCCGCTCCGCGACCCTGATACCATGTCGGACCCGTAGTGCCGATATAATTCTTGGCGGCATCGTAGATCATCACGAGATTACGATTTGAGTTCAGAATCTTGAATATGCCGTTTTCGTCGGGAGTGATAGTCCATTCATACGCGTCTTCGGGCGTCATGGATACGTTGAAGTTGGTGTATGTACCCTTCATGAATACATACTTCCCTTTGTAGTCGATAATCATGTATTCATCGTCGGTGCCGGGGATTTCTTCGAGGATAAACGCATTGTCGCGCTTGCCGGTGATGGTGCCGTCTTCGTTGAATTCCACTTCGCGCACGCCGAAGTTGCCGTAGTTGCCGCTCAGGGGGAGCATCATGAGATTGTCGTTGAATACGAAGAGGTAACTCTTGCCGCTCTCGATGCTCTCCGCCTTACGGAATGTGGCGATCGACGCCGGGTCTACGATTTCCCATTCAGCGGGGTTGGCTCCGCCGAGGTTGAAATCGGTCATAGAGAAGTCTGACGAGTTGCCACTGCCGCCGTGGGCGGAGTAGTAGCGGAAACCGATGTAGATGGTGCCGGAGAATTCCGAGAGGTCGATAGTGCCGCTGCTCACCCATGAACTATAGCCCGATGCGGGAGCCTCGGCGATGACGCAGTCAAGTTTCACGGGCTCCTCGAAGGCCTGCGGATTCTGGCTCTTCATCACGTACACTTCGAGAGAAGTATCGGCAAGTGTGGATGCCTGGGTGCTGAAACTGAGGGTCTTCTCTTTTGCCTCGTCGAGGTTGAAGGAGGGGCTCACGAGCCAGTTCTCATACGGGCCGCCGGTAGCGGTGCCGTAGTAAGCGGAGATGGTCATGAATGATGTGCCGCCGTTCTCTTTGTAATACCATCCGGTGAGACCTCCCTTAATCATGTAAGCCGCCCAACCGCGTTCGAGATAGAAGTTGATGTCGCGGCTGGCGCTGAAGTTGCAGAAGTATTCACCATGGATTTCATCCATCGGGGGCTCATATCGACCGATAGCGCCGAAGTTGAAGTCGTTGGCGGCGCGCACGCCGTAGATACCGCAGTATTTCGAGCCGGTGGTGCCGCGCAGCGATACGAGTTTATTGAGGTTGCCGGGATTATCGGCAAGGTTGAGCGAGGTGCGTGTGGCAGTACCTGAGGGGAGTTGCACGGATACGCAGTCATCGAGTGTATATCCCTTTTCAGCCCATTCCTCCTCATCGTATGGGTATTGGGCTATCACCATATTTGACTGCACGGCGCCGGCTGAGCCGATCACTACCTTATTGCCGTCGTCGGTATTGACGTATCCCACTATGTAGCCGCACACCCAGTTGCTGGTGCGGCCGTTCACAGTGGTGCCCAGATGAGCCTGCCATGCCTGCAGAGGATTCTGCCATGTGCCGTCGCCGATTTCGGGAGCAGGCATCACGATGGGAGCCTGTGCCAGGTCGTCGTCGCATGCCACGAAGCCGAATCCCGCCACTGCCGCCAGCATCACTGAAAATATATTCTTGATTATCTTTTTCATCTTGATGTTTTGTTTGCTTTTTAACTTTTGGCGAGCCGCGTCAGAAACGGATGCCTACATTGAAGAAGATGCGTATTCCCTGCGCATAATAGTAGCGGTTGGGGAATTTGGTGAGTGAATAGTTGGTGTAGTCGAGTTTCGACTCCTGGAAACCGCCGGTCATGATGTTGCGGTTGTTGAGCAGGTTGTTGACATTCAGATTGAAGTTCACACCGCCGAATTTGGTGTAGATCATCTTGCCGATAGAGAGATTCATCACGAATGAATTCTTCAACTTGTCCTGATGCGCGAATTCCTTGAGGCGTTCCTGATATTCTTCTGCCGAGGTGCAGAATTTCCAGAGTCCGGGGAGCGCTTCGTGGCGAGTGGGAGCAAGATCTACGTAGCCGTCGCAGAAGTAGTTGGCGTTCACTTCAAAGAACCAGTTCTTGGGAGCGGCATAGTTCACCGCGAGTCCGTAGGCCTGCTGGGGAGTTCCGCCGAGGTGATAGTTCTTGAGGTAGGTGGTGCGTGTCACGTCGTCCATAGCGCCGTTCTGCGCGCTGCGCACGCCTGTGGGGTTATTGCGGTAGGTGTAGCGTGAGAAGGCGCCGGTGGCGGTCACGCTCAGCCCGTCGATAATCTTGTAGGTCATGCCGAGTTCCACACCCTTGCGCTCTGTCTGGATGCCCGAGAGTGTGTAGGTCATCATTGTGGCGAGGTCATAGTCATAGAAGAATCGCTGCTGCATGCCGTCCCAGATTTCATTCCAGAAGCCGGTGATCGAACCGCGGAAGCGTGAATAGTTCCATGTATATGAGAGGTCGGCACCTATGAATTTCTCTGATTTCAGACCGGCCACCGCCTCGTCCTTGATACGGGCGTTGACGTATGCGTTGGAGAGCATCGGAGCGCGCGAACCGATTCCGAAGTGCGCCACGATGTAGTTGCGGCCGTTGATTTTCCATGTGGCGCCTGCCTTGAAGGCTCCGTTGAAGAAGTTGTGTACCTCACCTTTGCCCTTAGACTGCTCGGGGAAGCGACCGTTGCGGTAGTGGCCGTAGCGCCAGTAGTTGGTGTTGCTGATTTCAGCGGCGTAGTTTACGTTGAAGTGGCGGGTGTTCCATTCGTTCTGCAACCAGGCGTTGGCGCGGGTGGCATGGATAGTGTAGTTATAGCCGTATTTGTCACCTTCCACGACCTTGCGGTTGGGGTTGTCGAGGTCATTCTGGAGTTTATCCTGGCTGCCTGCGAAGTCACGCTCCGAGAAGTTGTCGATGTCTACCCAGTATTTCGCACCGAGCAGGTTGCGCACTGTCTGGAAGTAGTTGGCTGCGGTGTAGTCGACACTCACGCCGCCCTGGAGAGTGAGGAGGTCGGAGATGCGGTGATTGAGGGTGGAGTTGAACATCAGCACATTCTGATTCTGATGCTCGTCGCGGAGGATGTATGACGCTCTACCCTTATATTGCGGGTCGCGGTCGAAATACATATCGTTGAGCAGGTTGGCCTGATAGATACCTTCCCAGTCGATCTGGCGCATGCTTTCGTAATTGCCCCATGCGTTGTAGATGTTCTGATATTGGTCATTCTGGGCTATCCAGAGTTGGGATTCGTTAGAGAAGGGGTCTTCGGGGTTGTAGGTTGCGGTGGGGAGATAGAATGAGGGGAGGTTGCGGTAATAGTTCGGACGCGGGTCGGAGGCCTGATACCAGTCGAAACTTGACTTGGCGTAGGCGTTGTGGCGATACGCGACGGCAGTGTTGAGCGAGGTTCCCAACTGCGGTTTCCAGAGCCAGTTGAGCATCACGGAGGGGTCGAAGGATGTGATGATGCGGTCTGAGATCTTCTTGCCGTTGAGGTAGCCCCAGTCGGGGTTATAGAGATTGGAGCCTGCCAGGTCGTAAGCCTCCTGGGTGGCGGCGTTGTTGGTGGCGCGCTGTGTGGGAGCGCCCCATGTGGTGAGGTTGAGCGAGTGCCGGTCGTTGAATTCCTTCTGCAGCGAGATGCTGTAGCCCAGCGAGTTGTACCATGTTCCCTTCACCACTCCTTCGGGTGCGTAGCGTCCTATCACAGTGGCGGAGAATGCCCAGCCGTGGGCATTGAGTCCGGTGCTGTACTGCAACATGGCGCGGAGCATATAGTTGGAGTTGGTGTAGGCGAGGCTTCCGCGGAATCCGGGAGCATACTGCGAGGCGTAAGTGGTGAAGTTTTGCGAGCCGCCCAGCGAACCGAAGCCGTAAGAGGCGCTGCTCAAGCCGATTTCGGTAGATTTATTGCGGAACGCCGTGGAGGTCATGCCGCCGAGTCCCGAGAAGTTGAAGGCGCCGCGCATCACGTCGTTATAGTGCACGCCGTTGATGTAGCCCTGCTGCCAGTTGTTATCCAGACCGCGCATACGGAATCTCACCGTGGAATATTGGTAACTTGCCGCCTGATAGAAAATATCGTCGGTGGCTCCCTGGATGGTGCCTACGGATTGCTGTGCGCTCTCATCTTCGGAGATGGCTTCTTCGTCGAAGATGAACGAGTCGGAGTTGAGGGCTGAGCCGTCGTAACCGCTCACCTGCATACGCAGTTCGCCGAGATTCTTCACGATGTCGCGGATGATGTCTACATCCACATAGAGATCGTCATAGCCGTAGGCTATCACTTGCAGCACGTCCGAACCTGACTGCGCGTTGGAGATCTGGAAAAATCCGCCGGCATCCGATTCCACCATGATAGCCTGGTCATTGAGCAGGATATTGGCGTTCTCAATCGGCTTGCCGTTGCGCGCGTCGAGCAGTGTGCCCTTCACACCCGTCGGGGCTGCCGCTGCCCCCAGCGTCATCGCTGTGGCAAAAAAGAATGATAAAATATGTCGCATAGTTTACATGAATTGCTTTTCAACAGGTAAGTCCGATTTTTTCCCTTACGTTTAGTCTGATTGCTTTGCATCGGATTGTAAATCGGCTTACCGGGCTATTTGAAGTTGGTTTAGTTGTCTATTACCTCTTTTACGAGATATATCTCCGTGGGGAAGTGGTCGGAGTAGCCGTTGGTCCAGGCGCCGCCGGAGAATGTGCGGTGAGGATAGCCGCGATACTGACCATCCTGCTGTTTGAGGAATTCCTTATTGAGCACCTCGGCGCTGCGGAAGTTGAGTTTTGATTTACCCTCGGGGAGCAGATTCTGGTTGATGATTATCTGGTCGAAGAGGTCCCAGGCGCCGCGATAGATGTATGAGCCGATGCCGTCGTCAAGTTTCTTCCAGAAGGGGTTGTAGAAGCCGCCGGGCAGGCAGTCTTCGGCATTGCGTACCGCTCCCAGGGTCTCGGCGCAACTCTTGTTGGAGGGGTCGTCGTTAAGGTCGCCCATGATGATGATGCCCATATTGGGATCCACCTGCAGCAGGGAGTCGGCGATATGGCGCGTAAGCGCTGCCGCCGCCTCACGCAGCCAACTGCTCTCTTTGGAGCCACCGCGGCGCGAAGGCCAGTGATTCACGATGACTCCCACACGCTCGCCACCCAGAAGTCCTACCACACACATCTGGTCGCGGGTCTTGAAGTAAGGGAGTTCCGGCACCACCAGCGTATGGTTAGTAGTGCGGATAGGCTTGAAGAATCGCGGGTTATAGAGCATACCCACATCCACGCCGCGGCGGTCAGGGCTGTCGTGGTGGATGATGCCTAAGTTCCAGTCCTTGATGGCATCTGCCGCCACGAGATCTTCAAGCACACTCCTGTTTTCGATTTCACTCACGCCGATGATGGCGGGTCCCATGGGAGTGGCTTTGGTGGTCATCTGCGAGATGGCGTGCGCCATGTTGCGGATCTTGGAGCGGTATTTATGGCCGTTCCAGTTATTCTTCCCTTCGGGAGAGAATTCGATGTCGTACTTGCCGTTGTTGTTGATGGTGTCGAAGAGGTTTTCAAGATTGTAGAAAGCCACTCCGAACATCTGCATTTTCTTCTTCCCCTCCGGGACCTTATCGTCTGCCCGGACGCTGAATCCGGTGGTGGTGGCTGCCACCCCGCCGGCGAGAATCAGCAGCAACAGCCACATCAGAGGCACTCTGCGTAGTTTCATGATTAAAACAGGTATAAAAAAACGTTAGTTGTATTTACTTTTACAGTGGAAAAAAGGAAAAAATCCGTCTGCCCGGGTGCTCCCTGCGGAGTCACGGGCCGACGGATCTGTATCATTATGATCAGAAGTATTTGGTTTCGGTGCCGAGCATTGTGGAGAGGATGCTGTTGGCGAGTGATGAGGCGCCGATGCGGAAGAGATCCTGATTGAGCCATTCCTCGCCCAATACTTCCTTCACGATGGCATAATATTGCAGAGCCTCCTCCGAGGTGCGGATACCGCCCGAGGCCTTGAAGCCTACCTTGCGGCCGGTCTGCTCATAATATTCCCTGATACACTTACACATCACGTAGGCTGCCTCAAGCGATGCCCCGGGATAGATCTTGCCTGTGGAGGTCTTGATGAAGTCGGCATCGGAATACATAGCGAGGATCGAGGCCTTCTTGATGTTCTCTGCTGTGCGCAGGCAACCCGTCTCAAGAATCACTTTCAGTTTGGCATCGCGTGCGGTGTGCTTGAGTTCGATAATTTCGTCGGTGAGGGTTTCGTAATCCTCATCGAGGAATTGCCCGATGTTGAGCACGATGTCTACCTCATTGGCACCCCCTGCCACTGCGAGAGCCACGTCTGCCACCTTCACCGCCTGGAATGTCTGACTCGACGGGAAGCAACCTGCCACCACGGCGATATCCACACCTTCCACATGAAGATTTTCCTTAACTGTCTCGGCAAAATTGGAATATACGCAGATGGCCGCCACATTCCTGAACTGAGGATAATCGTTCTCGAAGTCGTTGACACGCCATGTGAATCTTGCCACGCTGCTTTCTGAATCCTCTGTGGAGAGGGTGGTGAGATCGATCGAACTCAACAGAAGTTGCCACACTTCGGGAGAAGCATATTCGGGAGCCTTCTCCACAATTTTCTTCACTTCAGCCGCTACTGCGGCGTCATCGCTGATGACTTTGCTGTCAGCAATCGCTTTTCTATATTTATCCATCGGTTAACGTGTTTTTTGCGGTATTACTAAGGTCATTAGATTCACCAATCACCTCAATATGGCAAAATTAATAAAAATCTCAGTAAATCCAAACTCAAACACCCTATTTTCTTTGTATTGACATTTTTCTTTTGCACTGCCAATTTGATTCCATGCCTCGATGCTGAATTTATATTTCGAGATTGAATCTATGTTTTTCTTTTGCACTGCGAGGTTGACGCCTCAGTGCATTTGCATTGCTGAGGCCTTATAGAGTGGCGGGGATTTATAGGGGGGGGTCACACACCCTGCTCGCCGGGCTCGCCGGGCTTGCCGCGGCGTGGCGCGATGCGGTCGGGGTTCTGCGCCAGGAATTTCGCCCAGGATGTCTGTCCCTTGGCTATCGACGGCTTGCCGGTCTCGTAGAAGTGTGTCAGGGCTGCCGCCAGAGCATCCGTGGCATCGAGCAGCGAGGGCATGCTGTCGTCGGGTATATGCAGGATATGCTTGAGCATATTCGCCACCTGCTCTTTCGATGCCGAACCGCGTCCAGTCACTGACTGCTTTATCGATAGCGGTGCGTATTCCGTGATGGGGATATCGCGCGATAGGGCGGCAGCCATAGCCACTCCCTGCGCCCTGCCCAATTTCAGCATTGACTGCACGTTCTTGCCGAAGAAGGGTGCTTCGATGGCGAGTTCATCCGGGAGATATTGATCCACCAGCCCGGTGACACGCTCAAATATACGACGCAACCTGAGATAATGACTGTCGAAGCGCGAGAGTTTGATGACTCCCATCACCACCACCTCCGGTGTCTTGCCGTTGACTCCGAGTATGCCGTAGCCCATCACGTTCGTACCCGGGTCGATACCCATGATGACACGTTCATATTTCTGCACAGCGGGATCCATCTTCAGAGTGCGATCTTGCGGAGTATGGTGGTGAATATTACGGCACGCTCGGTACCGAATTTTTCTGTGAAGCGTCCTGCCACGGGTTGCAGAGCCGTCTCTGCCCATTTCTCGGCATCAGCCTGCGAATCGAATTCCACCTGAAAAGCAAACGAAGCCGCCTGCGAGGCGAAGTCCGGATCGCCGGGCACTTCGGCCAGCAGCGTCAGACGCGGTTCGCGAGCCGGGAGCGATTCATTCACCAACTCCGGGAGTGCCTTGCCCCGCATCCACTCCAAAAACGCATCCTTCTCCTCCGGAGCCACCACAAAAGTGGCATTATAG
>CAMWSV010000071.1 GCA_947177015.1 uncultured Porphyromonadaceae bacterium | reverse complement strand
TCTTTAGCCCTCCCGGTCTTGATGGGAGCAGCCGCAGTCGCCATCCCTTCGGATGCCGCCGCATGCACCAATCTCATCGCCGGCAAGAATGCCACTGCCGATGGTTCGGTAATGGTCACATACGCCGCAGATTCCCACAACCTCTACGGAATGCTGACACACACACCCGCCGCTGACCACCCCGCCGGCTCCATGCGCAAGGTCGTGGAGTGGGACACCGGCAAACCGCTCGGCGAAATCCCGCAACCTCCCCATACTTATAATGTGGTAGGCAATATGAATGAGCATCAGGTATGCATCGCGGAGTCCACCTGGGGCGGACACAAAGAACTCACCGACACCACCGGGCGCTCCATCATCGACTACGGCTCGCTGATGCAGATAGCCCTCGAACGCGCGCGCACCGCCCGCGAAGCCATCGACATCATGACCGACCTCGTAGACAAATACGGCTACGCCTCAAGTGGCGAGTCGTTCTCCATTGCCGATAAGGATGAAGTCTGGGTGATGGAGATGATCGGCAAAGGAGCCGAGAAGGGTGCCGTATGGATCGCCGTCCGCATCCCGGATGATGCCATCTCCGGCCATGCCAACGAGCCGCGTATCCGCAAGGTCAACCTCAAGGATAAGAAGAATGTGAAATATGCCAAAGATCTCATCTCCTTCGCCCGTCGTCGCGGATATTTCTCGGGCAAGGATGAGGATTTCTCTTTTGCCGATGCCTTCGAGCATCACACCCCCGATACCCGACGCGGCTGCGACGGACGTGTATGGACCTATTTCCGCCGCTTCAACCCCGATGCCGATAAATATTTCGCATGGGTCAACGCTGATTCCGACGATCCGATGCCTCTCTACATCATCCCCGGGAAGAAGGTGGATCTCAAAGGGATGCAGACTTCAATGCGCGACCTCTTCCAGGACACCCCTTACGAGATGACCTCCGACGTGGGAGCCGGTCCGAACCACGTCCCCTATCGCTGGCGTCCGATGTCGTTTGAAGTCGACGGCAAGGAGTACACCCACGAGCGCGCAATCGCCACTCAGCAGACGGGCTGGAGTTTCATAAGCCAGAGCCGGGATTGGCTCCCCGACCCGGTGGGGGGCATCCTCTGGTTCGGCACCGACGACACCAACACCACCGTCTACATGCCCTTCTATTGCTCCATGACCGAAATCCCCGCCCAACTCAAGCCTGGCGACGTAAACACCTTCGATATGAACTCCAACTTCTGGATGAACAACTGGGTAGCCAACCAGGCTTACAACCGTTATGACCTGATGATTCCCGACATACGCAAGGTTCAGAACCGTCTTGAAGAGAGATTCATCGCTGAGCGTCCGCAACTTGAAGCCTCCTACGTGGCCCTTGCCAACGATGGCGACACCGCCGCCCTTGCCGATGCCGTCAATGCCGAAGGAGCCGCCATAGCCAAAACTGCCACGGATGCCTACCGCGATCTCGCACAATACCTCTTGGTGAAATTCATGGACGGAAACATGAAGAAAGTCGATGCCGACGGCAAATTCCAATACAACGAATACGGCACTCCCCTCTATCCCGACTTCCCGGGCTACGATAAAGCCTACTACGAGCGCATCGTCCGCGAAACCGGCGACCACTTCCTCGTCAAACAACCCGAATAATCCCTCCCTCCCCAAAAAAAATAATCTCATCAACTCCTTCCAAATAAAAAAGCAAGCCCCTCGGCTTGCTTTTTTATTTCTTCTCTTTAATATTTTTATTTCTCTTTTTAATATCGGCGGCGGCGCCAGCGAGGAGCGTAGTTTTCCTGCCATTTTTCTATGGCTTCGACGCGCTCTTCGAGGCGTTCGAGGCGAAGCCCGAAGCGCGCGGTGAGATCATGCGTCTCGATGTAGAGTTTCGCTTCGTTAAGATATTTGCGCAGACTGCTCCGATAGGATACACGTCTGTATCGCTCTTCGAGCCAATCTGCCATCCGCCCGGGGATAAACAGCAGCAGTTCAGCCACCTTGTCGGATTCATAACAGAGTGTCATGAAGTTCTTGACAATCTTGTTTATCTCCGGCAGCGCCGGTGAACGACGGTTGACCCCGGCAGAGGTGAAGAATTGCCGATCTATAAGTTTGGTGCATCTCTCCAGTTCTTTATCGGCATCCGGATTGAGCCAGTATTCGAGATATTCCTTGGCTTCCTTGCGGGATTCGTAGAGTTCCATTATCACCGTCACCAGTTCGTCGGCGGGCATAGCCTGGAGAGTCTTCTTCAGTTTAGCCTTGCTCATTCGCCACCTCCCATCAGTAGAGCCTTCGCCGCAGGACGCAACAGCGATTCCAATTCGCCGTAGGTGAATTTTACTCGCGGTTCGCCTGCCGAGTAGGGCGCGATCTCATATATATTATATACGAATTCCATTCCGTCGGGCATCAGGCGGAACTGGCGAGGCATACGAGTGCCTATCTCCTCGCGGCTCATCAGAATCTGCACACCCTGCGCCTCAAGTTTGTTGAGTATGGCAGGCACGAGCATCTTGGAGAAGCCTTCGGTAAAGATATCACTGTAAGTGAGGATTTCTCCTGCCTGAATATCATAGTTCACATAACTGTTGAGCCATACGCCGTGAGGCGCTCCCTCCGGGTAGGAGTACATATAACTGTTGAATACCACCAACTTCGGAGTCAGCATCGACACCGACAGGCTATTCTCAAAGGCGCTCCCCGGTTTGCGGTCGGGGGCGATGGAGTCGGCGAGATGCTCTGCCAATTCGCGCATCTCGGCAGGATATTCCACCACAGTTTTCCCCTTCTCGTCGAAGGATACATTGGCGAGGCGACACAGACTGTCGCGCAGTTCTGCCACACTCTTGCTTCCGAGACGCTCCGGCAGCACACCGCTCACCTTCACATCCCATCTGCCGTCGAAGTCCTCAAGGACGTTGCGCAGCGAATCGCTGTCATGGCCATCTGCCACCGCCGACATCTCGTAACTGCTGAAGTTGAAATCCCCTTCGGCATCATTGCCCGAGCAGGATGCCAAGGCTCCGATCAGAATCGCAGCCGACCCGTATACCATACTCTTACTGATTATGCTTTTCATATCTAAATTAAGTTTTTTTGATTTTTATTTTTTTGATTTATCGGGATTAATCTTGATTTATCGAGATTAATCCCGATTATTCCTGATTAATCAAGATTAATCCCGAAGTATTTTCAGTTCGCTTAATCACCATCTCGAACTTGCACCTCCGCCGCTGGATCTGCCACCGCCGAAACTATGTGAGTCGCCGCCGCCAATCGGTCCGGCGCCGCGACCGCCCGCCGCCATCGCTCCCAGAGCAGCCGCCACAGCAATCGCCGCCGAGGGGTCTTCCTTGCGCGGAATGTCATACTCCTCGCGGTGGAAATTACCGCAAAACTGGCAGGTGTATATCTTCATGCCGCGCCCGGGATGCTTCGTGGTGGGCTCTTCGATCACCTTATCCATGCCAAGGTTCATCGCTACAGTGTGACACTTCGGACACTCCTGATACTTCAACTGCCGCTCCACGTAGGGGAAATACTCGATAGTGCCGCAGTCCGGACATTTCCACACGTCATAGTCTACTGTGCCCAACTTCTCCTCGAAATCCTGCGATGCGGAAAGATACTTATTGTCTTCTTCCTCCGAGAGTTTCTCCATCGTAGCGCCGCATGTGTCGCAAATCTCGGGGATATTGCGTGCACGCTTATAGAGCAACCATGCCAGCAAGGTTATCGGCAATGCCGTACCCAATGACAAGACTCCTCCCCACACATACGTGCTGAGGTGATTGCGCCACGTCATTGCGCGCCGATAATTGCGCTTGCCGCGGGTAGTGAAGAGGTCAGTGATGAAGAGAAGCAGCGTGAAGAGGAACGCGCAGATCACCATATACTTCATGAATCGGCGGAAGGCACTCGGCGAGATTGTCCGGATGCGACGCATCGTGGTATCTTCATTCGCACTGCGCAATTCATTACCGAAGGTCTGACTGCGCATGGTGCGTTCGATATCGTTGACTGTGCCGTAGACCGCCTGATTGATATTACCCTCCTTCATGAGCGGAATCATACGGCGGCGCAGCAGTTTGGCACACGCTATGTCGGTGAATACTCCCTCCGCTCCGGAACCGACTTCTATGCGGGCTGTCTTCTCTTTCGGACATACCACAAGGAGTATACCGTTATCCTTATCATCCTTACCCACTCCCCAGTGCTTGAAAAGTTGATAGGAATAATCTTCAATCGTGAGCCCGGCGAGATTATCCACTATCGCCACGGCGATTTCGCAGGTGGTAGTCTTGCGTGCCTTGTCGATGAGTTTGTCTACCCCCTCCAGAGTGTCGTCCGAGAGGAGATGCCCGGGGTCATACACGTAGTCGCCGTTATCCATAATCCAAGGATCGGGTATCGAAGCCGGGGGCTGCGCCGGCAGCATCCCGCTCCCGGCAATCAGCATCACCAGCATCATGAGCCACGACTGCGGGCTGCAGCCGAAGTCGCGCAATGCCTGATTAAATCTTTCCTGAGTCACTTTATTTCCGTTTTATTAAGAATTTCAATTTTTTGGTTTTTCTAATTCCTCTTTTTCGGGATTATTCCCGATTAATTCCGGAATCAATCGGAATAGTCACGATTCTTACCTGATTGAGCGGGCAAATCCCGGAATCAGACTGCCGGGAGGGTAAGCCCGGTGAGTTGCCGATAGAGGTTGAGGGCGTAGACGTCCGTCATGCCGCTCACGTGGTCGAGCACACCCTGCAGCCGCGTGAAGAAGTCGGGCGCACGCATGGAGTATTGCGATGGCACCTTCTCTATCATCAGCCGCGAGAAGTTGCGCTCCGGATGCAGAGCCGCCTCCGTGAGATTGTCGAGAAGATAGGTAAGGATCCTGTTGCCGGCGATCTCGATATCCACTACTTCCGGACTGCGGTATATCTTCTCCCATGCAGTGACGCTGCATTGGCTGTATGCCTCGCTTAGACGCGGCTCCATCTTCTCGATCAGCGAACCGCTCTCGATGCCGCTCAGCAACCCGTCTTCATGCTCGATAAAGACGCGGGCACAATCCTCGACCATTGCCCCGATCACGTTTGAGCGCAGATATCCGATCTGCTCGTTAGGGTCGTGCAGCCGCGCCATCATGCGCTCCATCTTGTCGCGGCGCACGGGAGCGAAGAATTGCATCAGCAGATGCTTCACCTCCTCCGTGGAGAGAATCTTCAACCTGTGGGAGTCTTCCAGATCCATCACCTGATAGCATATATCATCGGCAGCCTCCACGAGCCACACCAGCGGGTGACGCGCAAAGCGTCCCGGTTCGAGTTCCGGTATGCCGAGTGTGGATGCCACCTTGCGATAGATACCTTCCTCGCTCTCGAAGAAGCCGAATTTACCCTTCTCGCCGGCAAGCGGACTCCCGTAGGGATATTTCACCACCGCAGCCAGCGAACTGTAGGTCATCGCAAAGCCCCCCTCGCGCCGCCCCTCAAACCGGTGAGTGAGCAGACGGAACGAATTGGCATTCCCCTCGAAGTGCGTAAGGTCGCTCCATTGCAGGTCGGTCACGAGCGGTCGCACCTTCTGCCCCTCCCCTTCGCTGAAGAAGGTGGAGATGGTCTTCTCGCCATTGTGGCCGAAGGGGGGATTCCCCAGATCGTGGCTCAGGCATGCCGTTGCCACTATGTCGCCGATATTGGTCAGCCCCCACATATCCTCGCGGTTGCCGTAGCGCTTCATAAGCCCGATGGCGACTTCATTCGCCATAGACCGCCCCACCGACGACACCTCCAGGCTGTGAGTAAGACGGTTGTGAACAAAGATGCTCCCCGGCAACGGAAACACTTGCGTCTTATTCTGCATCCTCCTGAAGGGGGACGAGAATATCAGGCGGTCATAATCGCGCTGGAAATCGCTGCGCGTATGCCGGCGGGGATCGTGAAATTCCTCAAGACCCAACCGAACGTCGCTGATCAGCCGGCGCCAGTCCATCCTGCTATCTGTAGTGATTTTCATCTCTGATTCAAGAGTTGGTTTGCAGTGTATCCCTGCCGCTCGCAAACGCCGATAATTACTCTTACGCGCCTGCCGCAATAATACACTTTTACAAAATTAAATTAAATATTGAAATAATGCAATGTATTTTTGCGTTATCTTCATAAGTTTCGACTATTTTTATTGATGAACCGACTATTCCGACATATCCGGGCTGCATACTATCGGGCTTCCGCGGCGGCGTTCCGCTCCTCGCGACGCCACTCGTTGCACTCCGCCATGATCCTGCTGATGCTGACGCTCGCCTGCGCGGATGCATCCGGGGCGCCGCGCGAAAAACTCCACAATCGCCCATACGCCGATCAGAAGCGCTTGCACCTCGGGTTCTCCGTCGGTGCGCATTTTCAGGACCTCTCGTTCACACACAACGGATACATCACCCCCGACGGTCAGCGCTGGGTGGCTGAGGTGCCCGCTTTCTCTCCGGGTTTCTGCGTAAACGTGCTCGGCGACCTACGTCTACATAAGTATCTCAACCTCAGATTGACTCCGGGTATGTATTTCGGTTCGAAGACGGTGAGGATGATCGATTTCAATGCCGATCAGAACGCTCCGTCGGTCTCCACTCCCGATGATGAGAATTACATCCCCATCAATGCCATGCAGGACGTGAAAAGCGCATACGTGGTGGTGCCCCTCGACCTCAAGATCTCGGGCGATCGACTCGGAAATACACGCCCATACGTCACCGGCGGCGTCATGGCCTCATTCGACGTCTCGAAGAAGCGTTCCGATTATCTGATGTTTAATCCCGCTGATGTGTATCTCACCGTAGGTCTCGGATGCGATTTCTACCTCCCTTTCTTCAAATTCATACCCGAAATAAAGTTCTGTTTCGGACTTACCGACATCCTGAAGCATGACCGACCCGACCTCGACCTCGACCCGAATACTTTTAAAGTGACTCAGTCGCTGTCGAAGGTGAAGTCTAACATGGTAGTGATAAATTTCTATTTCGAATAATGCCACGCCCGCTCTCCACGCTGTCAATCAGCATCTTGAGCGCGTGAACAGTAACACCTGATATATTTCAACCATATCCCCGATGACCCTTAAGATGCGACATATTTTCCGCGCCGCATCCGTAGCGATGCTATGGCTCGCGGCGCTATGCACCCCCCGCCTCGCCAAGGCGCAGTCCGAGCCCCAGTTGTCGCAATATTGGGCGGTGCCGGCGTATTTCAACCCCGCCGCTACCGGCACATCCGATTTCGTGCGAATCCGCGGAGCCGCCAAGTTGCAATGGCTCGGCATCGAAAACGCGCCGAAAACTTTCCTGGCGGGTGCCGATTCGCCGTTTAAGATCGGGTCGAAGCGCATCGGAGCCGGCGTCAATTTCTCGCAGCAGGGGATCGGTCTATTCTCAAATCTACAGATAAATCTTCAGGCCTCCTATAAGTTGAAACTCTTCAAGGGGACTCTCAGCATCGGCGTGCAGGGCGGTTACTACAATTCCAAATTCAAGGGCTCTGAAATCTATATCCCCGATGATGACGACTATCACCAGTCGGGCGATACCTCCCTCCCCACCCAGGACCTCGCCGGCAATGCATTCGATTTCTCCGCAGGTCTGCTTTACTCTCACAAATATTTCTCGGTAGGCGCCTCGGTGCTGCATATACTCCAACCCACCGTGAAACTCAGTATCGACGGCTCGGAAGCCTCCGACACCCACGAATACGAAACTTCGCTTCCGCGAATGGCTTATTTTACCGTAGATGGCAATATTCCGTTAAAAAATACGTTATTTGAATTGCAGCCGTCTATGCTCGTGCGCACAGATTTCTCCGATTTCGGAGCCGAACTCACCGCCCGGGCCCGCTACAATAAGTTTATCTCTTTCGGCGTCGGCTATCGATGGAAAGAAGCCGTGATAGCGATGGTGGGAGCCGAATTCAAGAATTTCTTCCTCGGCTACGCCTTCGATTATCCCCTCTCTGCCATCAATAAGGCTTCTTCCGGAAGCCATGAGATAGTGGCAGGTTACTCTCTGAAACTCGATTTCTCCGGCAAAAATAAAAATAAACACCGTTCTATCCGTATAATGTAGAGTCTATGACAGCAATGATAAAATCAAATAAAAAATATCTCCCGGCGCTGATAGCCTTGCTTTCTATCGCCTCATGCGCAGCCCCGCGCGGCGGGAGTGCCGGCGGCGAAGTCACCGGCGTGGGCGGAAGTTCCTTCTCCGAACCCGCTCCCTACGGCATGGTGCTTGTCGACCGCGGTGCTTACGCCATGGGTCCCGTCACCGACGATTCCCTCCGCGGCATCAAAGCCAACCCCCGCGGAGTGTCTATCGATTCTTTCTGGATGGATGAGACCGAAGTCACTAACTCGAAGTATAAGCAGTTCGTGTTCTGGGTGCGCGACTCAATCATCCGCGAACGCCTCGCCGATCCCGCCTTCGGCGGCAACGAGGCATTCAAAATTGAGGAAGATAAGGAGGGCAACCCCATCAAACCATATCTTAACTGGAATAAACCGATCCCATGGCGCAATGCCAATGAGGATGAGATGAGAGCAATCGAGTCCGTATATCGCACCAACCCCATCACCGGACGCCGCGAACTCGACCCGACTCAACTCAACTACCGATACGAAATCTACAATCATACCGCAGCGGCTCAGCGTAAAAACCGTCTCGATCCCGCCATGCGTAACTATAACACCGATATCCCCGTGGATGAATCTCTCCCCATCATCTCCAAAGATACGGCTTATCTCACCGATGATGGCGAAATCGTGCGCGAGACAGTGTCGCGTCCCCTCACCGGAAACTACGATTTCCTCAACACTTATATCGTCAACGTCTATCCCGACACCACCGCCTGGATCAACGATTTCGATAATGCCTATAACGAACCTTACACACGACTCTATTTCTCACACGCCGGATATAATGATTACCCTGTGGTGGGAGTAAGTTGGGAACAGGCAAATGCCTTCTCCAATTGGCGCACCGATTTTCTGCGTCGCTCGCTCGGTCGCGAGGGTATCTACATCGAGCCCTACCGCCTCCCCACCGAGGCTGAATGGGAATATGCGGCAAGAGCCGGCAATTCCGAATCTTCCTACCCCTGGGATGAAACACTCCCCTATGACGAGCGGGGATGCTTCTACGCCAACTTCAAACCCATGGACGGCGACTTCGTGCGCGACGGCCACGTGATCACTTCGGAAGTGGGCACATACGCCCCCAACGATTTCGGACTTTACGATATGGCGGGAAACGTGTCGGAATGGACTTCCACGGCTTACACCGAGAGTCTCAACGCACTCACCTCAGACCTCAACCCGGAATATCGCTACGATGCCGCAAAGGAGGATCCCTACAAGATGAAGCGTAAGATAGTACGCGGCGGCTCATGGAAGGATGTGGCGCAGAACCTGCGCTCCGACCTCCGCCAATGGGAGTATCAGAACGAACAGCGTTCCTATATCGGCTTCCGCAACGTCCGCTCTCAGATAGGCTTCGCCAAAGGCACTCAAAAGAAAAAACGTAAATAACCCCTCTCCCCTAATATCTCCAATCAATTCCAATCTCCTCCAATATCTCCAATCAATTCCCTTCTCCTCCGCAAGCCCCATAGGCTTGCATCCGTGCTGAGGGCGCAAGCCCGAAGTTCCAATAATTCCAATCTCCTCCAATATCTCCAATTA
>CAMWSV010000070.1 GCA_947177015.1 uncultured Porphyromonadaceae bacterium | reverse complement strand
ATTTAATTCTATATTGATAAAAAACTTTAAAACACAGGTTTATGAAAAACTTGATACTGTCAATAGCACTCTGCATTTCAGCATTTACTGCTTCAGCCATTACGCCTTTCCTTGAATTTCAACCCATTCAAGCCGGCGACGATTTCACAGCGTTTAACTTTCAAGGTGGTATTAAAGGTAAAGTCCACCCAAACATTGATCTTGGTGCCGGCATTGGTATAACCGAGAAATGGAATTTTGACTCATCACCGCTGATTCCAATATTCGCTCGTGGCGAATTCTCCGGAAAATTAGGTTCTCTCTCCCCTTTCTTCTCATTTGACGTGGGCTATGAACTCAATACTAACGACACCGACCATGGCTCGGTATTGGTTAATCCCATGGTTGGATTGAAATTCGGCAGTTGGTATGGTGGTATCGGTTACTTAGGACACTGTTGGACTCAAGGTCATTCCCACACCACATCTTGCTTCAATCTTAAAATCGGATATAACTTCTGATTCCGCAAGAATAGTTAAGACATATTACAAAATCAACCCGGATACCACATCCTTGAAGTACCCGGGTTGATTTTTATCTTGTAAGAAAGCGAGAAATAGGGTCAAGTAATAAACTCTGTAAAAGTGAAAATAGAATTGACTTCCGGATTATTTTATATGCTTAATTACTTTGATTTCACCATTTGCTGATGTGATTTTTTCAAGATAGATGCCTTGGAAGTTGTCAAGTTTATCCGCATCTAAGATTGTACCTGCAATAGTGAAAAATTGAAATGTTTCAACTGAAGACTCATCTTCCGCCAGATTCACACCCGTGGGAACATCCGTTATGAAGTAAGAGATCTCGTATGGATTTGAACGTGCTCCATTGCGCTCAAGTATCAACGACAGACGATTACCTTGCGTAAGATTTATTCCTCTGTCATCATATACACTATACCCCTCAGGCAATGCGCTCTCTTGCTCAGATTCAGAAATATTGATCGCTCCATCATCCTCCACATAAAATTTAGAACCCTGACGATCAACTTTCCAATAAATAATTGTTCCATCTTTTTCGCCTGAGATCACTGCCTTAGTTGCGGAATACGTCATACCCGGCATTTCCTTATTATAAGGTATCTCTACAAAACTATTTTCTGAATCGATCTTAATGAGGTTGAGCGAGAGTCCGGCAATCGAAGGAGTAATACTGAAACGTAAACCATCTTCAGCCACCGGTTTGTAGTCGCCGTCATCATAATAGTAGCATATTCCATATAAACCTTCTTGTATCGGAGCAAAATCTTCCCCGGCAGAAAGGGTAAATTGATTATTATCCGAATATCTGCAAGTGCAAGACACAATACTTCCGGTATTGTCAAAAATTGCCGTCTTAAGCAATTCGGGACGATGAAATGTTCCCTCTTCAGGCAAAGGAAGAGAATATACACCCTCCGCAGAATATTCCAATTTACCGGCAAAACCTGGAGTGGCAATAAATTTATTTTCCACATCCGGGAAAATACGAATTGTGCTTATACCCACTGATGCACTTTTTGGTGCAGTTAGTACTATCTTTGACATTTCTCGTTCACCCTCAGCAAAATCAAACCCCAAGATAGTGAGATCAGAATTTTTATCGAGCACTTGTTCCTTACCATTCAATACGATAATTCCGGATGAATACTTCCCATTGTCATGCGGATTAATCATACCATAGTTGACGGCATCCAGTTCTATACGCTTGATTTTCCATGGAATATCTGAAAAATTCAGCGTCCACTCGCAAGCGTCCGGCACATCGTTAAGCGGATAGACCATATTGTCCCACTCTTCGTAAATAGTTGGACTTAAAACAAGGAATGTCTTATGCCCGGCAGTTTCTCCGGCTTTTGTGAACACACATGTATGAAGAAAGGCTGTATAACCATCCTTCTGATGAATTTCACTTAAAATAATATCAGAAAATGCTGAAAACACACTATTCACGGAAATATTCTTGGAAACAAGATTACCGGAATCGCTAAAATTATTCCATTCAGGAATATTAGCCGCATTAGCAGGCTGAACCACCAAGGAGATGGATCTGTCAGCATACACGCTTGATATACTTGCTATAGCGGAGAGCAGAACAAATAATCTCTTCATATTGTATGTATTAATTTAGATGAATCTTTTAAATATTTTTTAAAATTACAAAATATTTTAAAACAAGTTAAATTTAAGCGAAAAAAAATTACCAATCCCACTGAAATATTCTAAATTTGTAATACAATTTACAATTAATTTTATTGTATAAGAAATAATATGAAATTAGTAATTCAAAGAGTAGCATTCGCCAAGGTGGAAATCGACGGTGCAGTTTTTTCAGACATCAAAGGTGGACTATTGGTGCTTGTTGGCGTGGATGTGAATGATGAAGAGAAAGACGCTAAATGGTTGGCCGCAAAAACCGCTTGTCTGAGAATATTCAATGATGCCGATGGTGTGATGAATAAATCGGTGACGGATATTGATGGCGAAATACTTGCTGTGAGTCAATTCACTCTTTTAGCATCAGCAAAGAAAGGTAATCGTCCGAGTTATATTCGTGCCGCCCGACCAGAAAAAGCCAAACCACTATACGAACTGTACTCAGACGAACTTGAACGCCTCATCGGCAAAAGAGTAAAGCGCGGCTGCTTCGGCGCCGACATGAAAGTCAGTCTCCTTAATGATGGTCCAGTGACCATCCTCATAGATTCTCGCGCTGATTGAGCCCCATCTCACAAAAATGATACCTGATTATCTTTATATGAAAACACAGGAGATAGGCTGAAATTATCAGTCACTATCTCCTGTATTTCTGTTATTTTCGAGTCATCCAATTTTATTATTAAATTGGACGATCTTTACTGTAAAATTTATTCTCGCAGATACTCTGTAAGAATTCCTGCTTTTTTGTCAGATTACTTGAACTCTTCAATCTTTGCTTCAAGATCATGTGCTGAATGAACACCGGAGGCTCTCCATTTAAGTTCACCATTTTTAAAGATCATAAGAGTTGGTACACTCTGAATCTTGAGTGAATTCGCCAATGCCTCATTTTTGTCGATGTCAATCTTGATTATCTTTACACTGTCGCCCAATTTGGCATGAACATCCTCAAGAATGGGATGCATCATCTTACACGGACCACACCATTCAGCAAAAAAGTCAACCAAAACAGGAACATCTGCATTTACAATTTCTTCAAACTTGTTCATAGTATAATTAATTAAGATGTTAATAAATTAGCGAGTACATACATATACTCACGTTTTCTTATCTATTATAATAACAATCAAGACGTTCTTCGGTTCGGTAGATTCCATTTTCATGTCATGACCGGAATGTGGTATTCAGGTCAGTCACCGTATATGTCTGCTGTGGGGGGATGATTCCAGGTGCCGATAGTCCACGCGTCCACTAAAGCAATTTGAAGGGATCGGCATCATTATATGCCGGAAATTTTTCCCTGAAACTGTCAAGTTTCTCTTTCGACAATGAAGCATATATAAACGGAGAATCCGGCGAAGATACAGAAATGTTCTTGCCCTTGAAATCGATTGCCATACTGCTTCCATCATACTCAAAACCTTTATGGTCGGAGCCGGAACAGTTCACACCAAGCACGTATGCCTCATTTTCTATTGCTCGTGCATATAGTAGTTTATTCCATGCATCAACTCTTACCTTCGGCCAGTTGGCGGTGGCAATCAAAACATCATACTCATTTTTCACATTCCTGTTCCACACCGGGAAACGTATATCATAACATACCACCATGGCAATTTCCCATCCGCGGAATCTAACCTTGAGTCTATCATAACCATGCGAGAAAATCTTATCTTCACCCGCCATAGTGAATAAATGACGCTTATCTGCAAAACTTTCCTCGCCTGAAGGTTCTATGAAGAAGGCTCGATTATAGAGATTACCACCGGAATTTGCAACAAAAGTTCCCGCGATAGCCATATTAAATTTATGAGCAAGATATTTGATGAAATCTATCGTGGATTCCGTATTTCTTTCTGCCAGGACTCTCACCTCTTCCTTAGTGTTTCCGGCTGGAAAACCGGTGCTGAAAGTTTCCGGAAGCACAAGTAGATCCGTATCCGGATGGATTATTTCACACGCCCTCTCTACATTCTTTATATTCTCTTCTTTTTTGCCCCATGCAATAGTCATAGGGTAGAGACAAACATTTAAATTCTTAATCATGATATCAGATCGCAAACTTTTCCGGATATTTAGCAGCCTCCGGAAATTGTGAGTAGTATTTTTTTATAGTAGATATATCAGCCTCAACGTTGCCGGTAGGTGTAAATTCCTCTTCAATAAGGATGAGTTTATTTTTGAAATCTATCACACCGAGTTGTATCGGCACTTGGGCACCCATCGCTATCTGCAGGAATCCGCTACGCCATGTCTCTACGCGACTCCGCGTCCCCTCAGGAGTCACAGCCAGATTCATATAGGACCTCTCTTTGAAATCCTGAATGATACGGCTCACAAGACTCTGCCCTGTTTTCTTTGAAGACTCCACCGGAATGCCTCCGAGACTCTTCAACAGATATTTCAAAGGCCAGAAAAACCAGAATTTCTTCATAAGGAAATTAGCATTCCTCCCCAGCGACTTATAAGCAGTCAATCCGGCAATAAAATCCCAGTTTGAGGTGTGCGGCGCAACACATATCACACACTTATCCCTGTACGGAGCAGTGATCCGCACCGTCCAACCAAATAATTTAAGCGCAACTTTCCAAATATTCATCCTAAAATGTGTTTATAGATAGGGGGATTACATCTGTGACGCAATCCCCCTCGCTTATGTGATAATATTCTTCCGATTACGAATGTTTTAACATGTATCTAATCTGTATCAAAATTTCAGATACGGAATCAAGCATTTGCAATCTCTTTCTGCGCAGCCTTATAAGATTCGGGTAGTGCAGCATTGAATTCCTTCACCGCCTCATCTATCTTGGCGCCGAATTCAGTCTCAATGTTGTTAAACAAAGCACGGAAAAATTCGTGCTTAGCCTTTGCATATTCTTTATGGTCCGCAAACGACTTGACACCGCGTTCGAAGAATACGTTACTCTTATTCTTGGCATCCTCAATAGCCTCAAGCACCTTACCTACTGCTCCTGCTATAGCCTTACGATCAGCACCTTCTACATTGTAGTAAGACACCATCATTTCTTCAACTACAGATGCACCGAGAGCATCAGCATATTTCTTAAAATCTCTTTTATTGGGCATAATACTTAAATTTTTCACCCTTCCGTCAGATCTTGATTCCCATAGATGCGATGTAAAATCTTCATCCTGAAATTCGCGATTGAGGCGGGCAGTAATTAATAATATCTATGTTTATAACATTCTATCAGTAGAAAAAGGTTATACGCAGATAAAAATTTATTAAATTTCTATACTTTGGAATATAGAATTTTTAAGATCGATGAATATCAGATGCGATTTCACCTCTTCTTTATATAATAAGATTCTCATAACTTCTGCCGCCTGAATTGAAGCGATAGTCGAGGGAGCTGGACCTAAAACTCCGATCATTCCCTTCGACCGGAATTCTAACTCCTCAGGAGTCATGGGGAATATTTCACCGATTAAGGGGCAGTCCTTATCATTCAAGAGGGTCAATACCTGGCCCTTCCATCCTTCCACTCCCCCGCTGATAAAATGCTTGCCCAGTTTATGCGTTATATCGGCGATAGAGTATTTGCTCAGAGGATTATCAGTGGCATCTACTATCACATCGAAATCCTTGAAAATTTTGATAGCGTTCTCTTCAGTTATTTTCTCCTTAAAGACACGCACTTCCACGTCAGAGTTCAGATTTATCATCCTTTCTGACAGCACTTCAGCCTTCAATTCCCCTATGGTGCCTTCTGAGAAAAACAACTGACGGTGCAGATTCGTGATATTTATTACATCAAAGTCGGCGATACCGATGGTGCCGATACCTGAACCTGCCATCAGCATGGCGATCTGGCCGCCTAATGCCCCGCAACCAATAATCATAATGGAAGAGGAGAGCAGTTTATTCTGCCCCTCCTCTCCAATTACTATACGATTTCGTGTATAACGCATTCTGATTTAGATTAACCGCAATGCCAGAATTTTCTGACTACATCCAGCATTTCCTTCGGATTTCCTTCCAATTTCTTACGCAGGTTGGAGTCATTGTGCTTCTTTAGTTTTTTGATGATGCCATCAATGAGTGCCGGCGAGAATACATCGTATTTCTCGAAATCAGCACGTTTTGCGTCAAGTGCATCCGCCGATGCCACACAGCAATCGGGGAGTGACTCCAAAGCAGCAAGTTTATCCTTATTTTCGTCATTGTGAATGTTCACACTGACATACATATCTTCGGCTCTCTTCAAAGCGTCTTCAGCGAGGATACCTTCGCGGGCTGCCACTACCATTCCGGCAATAAGTTGATATACATCGGCTGAGCAGTCTGCACTTCTGAGTTCTGCCGTCTGCTTCTGAGGAAGTTCACGCTTATCAGTAGCCTCCAACGGATTAGCAGCAGAGCACATATCGATTTCACCGGTCCATCCCAGCGGAACTCTCACCAATACCGAACGGTTACGGTCACCCCAGCAGATTGATGTGGGCGCCTCCTGATGAGGAACGAGACGGAAATAACTTGTGGGCACTTTATTGCCGAATGCCGTGATTGCCGCAGCATGGTCAAGAATACCGGCGATAGCCTTTCTTGCAACATCGCTCAACTGTCCGTCGGGTCGTGTCATCACATTCTTATCTCCATCCATAATCTTAAAGTGGATATGAAGACCCGATCCTGCCTTTCCTGCTGTAATTTTGGGTGCGAATGTAACGTCATATCCCTTCTTGGCAGCCAAGCCACGGATAATCCATTTGGCAATCATAAGATTGTCGGCAGCCTCAATAGCGGGAATCGGAAGAAATTCGATTTCATTCTGCTCGTAGATTTTGTCATCAAGAGTGAAATTGCCGACTTCATTGTGGCCATACTTAATCTTACCCCCGGCCTGGGCAATCATTGCCATACATTCCGTGCGGAAATCACTGAACTTCGAGTACGGTGCTGATTCGTGGTAGCCTTTCTGATCTGAGGCGGCAAACATTCCGGGATCTTCGGAGATTACATAATATTCTAGTTCACCCATTGCATAGAAGTCAAGACCTGTAGTGCTTCTGAATGATTCCACGGCCTTACGCAATGTATATTCGGGTGAACTGTGCATCGGGCGACCCTCCTTATCAAAGAAGGAAGAGAGCATGGTCAAAGTGGGGATTTCCGCAAATGGATCAACGAATGCAGTGGAATAGCGGGGCACTACATAAAGATCACTGTTGCCTGCTTCGATGAAGGGGAATAGCGAACTACCATCTACTCGCTCGCCGAAGGTCAGGATCGAGTCGAGATAGTCTATATCATTGATGACGAAGTTCAAGGTTTTTAGACGATTGTCGTCTGCAGGATACATGAAGTTAATCATGCGGATACCATTTTCTTCTACAAAACGAATGATGTCCTCTTTTCTAAATTCAGAGGGGTGCTTCTGGAGGTACTCAACAACCTTGTTGGGACACAGTTTAATGTTTCTGTTCATCTGGTAAGTTAGTATTTTAAGGTTTTATGTAGATTAAAAGTTGGTAAGATTCCAATTCTGTAACAGAATTAAACCCTAATGATGTTGATTATTCGGAGCATCTATCATTATTTGTATAAACACACCGTTCGAATGTACAGTACTCTTTCTGATATTCTGCACAAATTTAATTAAAAAAATGAAAAGTTAAAAACTTCCTCGATAAATAATTCGATAAATCAAAATGAAAATTGAATCAGGTAAACCAACCCGGATAAAAAGTGTTAAAAATATATAATGTATGAAATAAGAATAACATGAAAAAATCACTTATATGGACTCTAACAGCGGTGATGGCGCTTACTTTCGGCACGTTGCTGTATTTTCAGATTATGTATCTTGAAAAAATGGTCAAGATGCGTGAAGGGCAGTTTTCGGAGAATGTAATGCGATCTATTCATTCCACTGTCGGCATACTCGAACGTTATGAGACCCTTCACTATTTAGAGGAGGATGTGAAATTATTTAATAATGATGCTGATGATAGCGGCATATTTGATCAGGAGTTTTCAATATCCGAAAAAAATACCACCCCCGCCGAGGATAAAACTCGTAACATAAAATCGGACAACGGACAGATTTCTCCCTATCTTTCATATCCGAGTCCTACTCAGGATGTCTCGGCGCGTTTCAGAAATATGCGCGAGACAATTCGGAGTCAATATCAATATCAGCAAGGGCTGCTTAATGAGATTGTACTCACCATATTGCGCGAAGCCCCGACGCGTCCGCCCAAAGAGAGAGCGGATTCTGCTTTAGTGAGAAGTATTCTTAAAAATGAACTTGAACTCAACGGAGTTACTCTTCCATTTACATTTGGAGTAGCGTCTGATGAAAATTCGTTTATCTATACTACTGCGAATTTCGTAAATCCGGAAGAAACGGATGCATATTCTTCTACCCTTTTCCCCAATACAGGATCTGACTACAAATTATATGTTGAGTTCCCCACACGTGATTCTTATATTTTCTCCTCAGTCAGATTCATCATACCTACGCTGGCATTTTCAATCATATTGCTTGTAATATTCCTCTACACGGTGATTCTTATCTTTCACCAAAAGAGATTATCGGAGATGAAGACCGACTTCATCAACAATATGACACACGAGTTTAAAACTCCTATTTCAACCATATCCTTGGCTGCCCAAATGCTGGACGATGAGTCCGTAAGAAAGTCTCCGGCTATGCTGAAGCATCTCGCCACGGTCATTGCCGACGAATCAAAACGTCTGCGATTCCAAGTGGAGAAAGTGCTTCAGATGTCGGTATATGACGATGCAGGAGGGAGTGCACTTAAATTTACTGAGGTAAACATCAATAGCATCATAGCCAATGTAGTAAATACACATAAGATTAAGGCAGAGAAAGATGGAGGCAGCATCGAATTGCACCTCGATGCCGTAAATGCCGAAGTAGTGTTGGATGAGATGCACTTCACCAACGTGATCTTCAACCTGCTCGACAATGCAATCAAGTATATGAAGAGTGATACACCCCCTCACCTTATCGTTACTACAAAAGACCTCACTAACAGTCAGGTCGAAATCCGTATACGTGACAACGGTATCGGTATTAAGAAAGAAGACCTCAAGCGGATCTTCGACAAATTCTACCGTGTATCCACCGGCAACCTGCATAATGTGAAAGGGTTCGGACTGGGCTTGGCATACGTTAAAAAAATGGTTACTATTTTCAAAGGCACCATCAACGTTGAGAGCGAAATCGGCAAATGGAGCGAATTTATCATCCGCCTGCCACTTGCGCGGGCAGATTGATTGATTCATAATCATTCTTCGCCAATTTATAAATTTTTATTTGTAAGTTTGGAATATTAACGAATAATTATTTTGATTTTTGAAGGAGGATATTTGATTAATTATGGAAGGTGCATAGCGGGATATGCGCCTGAACTATAGGGATATATATACTGTTCAAAAACAAAAAGAACATTCGCCTTCAACATTCCAAATATTAATTTCTTATGTAAACTAATTTTAAAACTTACTAATTTAAAGAGTTTATTATTTGTTTTTTTAACACTTGATAAACTTAACTAATTTTAAATTGTTTTAATAGTAAATATTAATCTAATTGAAAAATACTATAGAAAGC
>CAMWSV010000069.1 GCA_947177015.1 uncultured Porphyromonadaceae bacterium | reverse complement strand
GTATGGCTCGAAGAGAATGGAGATTACTCTTCCGAGGAAAAAGCATACGTAGCCGAGTTTGAGAATAGTGCCGATAATGATAGCGGCAAAGAGGCTATATTGAATCTCACTCCCCTTTATGGAGTGTTGAGGTTTGCCGATGATGACTACTCTCATTATATCACCTATAAGCAGGGGGATGGCGCAGCCGAAGTGGAGAAGACTGAGGTGAAAGTAGTATTTAAGAATGCTACGGTAAAAAGAGCAGCCAATTCGGCTTACCTCATGCCGCAGGGTAGTGTATCTGAATTCTCTATCAAATCGCCCCATTCGGCTACTCCCTCGGTGAGCGTGGCAAATATCAGTGTCGGCAAAGGTAAATTCGCCTACGTTCCTGAGTATATCCCCACTATCACTGACAATAAACTTCTGTATAATCAGGTGACCTATCTGGAACTTGATGGTATACTCGCCGTGGATGATAAGTGCACTGAAATTGATGGTGATGTGAAATCCGCAATCACACGCAGTGCTACTTCATCAGCCGGATTACCTACTCTCTATTATTATGATGACGGCAAATTCCAATCGGGTCTTACTGTCAAGTCTCACGCCGGAGAAGCCGGTTGGCACGCCATCGCGTATGACAGCACACTGAAGGGTTACAAGGTGACCTATCGCCACGCTATCCGCCACGATGCCGGCGAAGGGAAGAACCTTGACGATGCCATCTATCATCAGTTGGAATATGGTATAGTGCGCAACTATCTCTACGAGATCAGTATCAACTCGGTGAGCGCGCTTCCGCACCCCTTTAAAGAAAGCGATGAAATCGAATCGAACAGGAAAGATATTAGTCTTAGAATAGTTCCTCCGGCTAAGTGGACTTATCACCGCGGAGGTTCGATAATCGAATTTCAATAATCTGCAGAGTTAAAAAAAGATAACAAACACCACAATAACATCAAATCATAAGGCGGGAGTTTCTATTGCCGCAAGAAAAATATGATACGCAAACTGCTTTCAATATTATTCCCCGTGACGCTGCTGCTGCTGACGGCGTGCAGTGCCGACGAACCTCTGGTGATGCCCGGGGCTGACGGGAATACCACAATCAACCTGCTGATACCCTCCACGGAGATGGCGAGTGCCAACACACGTGCCGACGCAGATGCATCACACGGCAACCGCGACCTCGTGGGCGAAGGTAAGATTACCAAATTGGCGGTAGTCGGTTTCTACAATAATTCCAAGAATCACTTCTACGCTGAATTGGATAAGGATATGTCTTCAGAGGTGTCCGGCGTCTACAGCAGTTATAAGTTGGCAGTAGTGCCGGGTCAGTACACGCTCTATGTACTCGCCAATATGAGTGAAGATCTCGCGGGACTCAAAAGTGAACTCAAAGGAGATGCCACCGCTGCTGATCTTGAAGGAAGGGTGAAGGATCTCGTGCATAGTTATGGTGATATGTTGCCGAATACCGGTGAGGGACTTCCCATGGCAGGCACAGTATATGCCGACGTCACTGAGAATCAGAGCAAGGAGGTGATGGTAAACCTCGGATTCCTCTGCTCCAAGGTGCGTGTCACAGTGATTTACAACGAGTCGACAACACCTCTGAAAATTAACGGAATCGATCTTAACAACGTCTGGGATAAATCTAAAGTATTCCTGAATGTCGATGAGACTCACGGCACCCTCGGCGATCTCCGGAAAGTAGAGAACGCCGGTTCAGAAAAATTCTATAGATTGACTGATGACCTTTGCGCTAAAGAACTCTCTTACTGGACAAAGAAATATGAGGATGTAAATAATGATCCGGTAGAGACAATGAAGAATCTTACCACGCTCTCCAACAATTCCGCCGAGGGTTATGTGAAATTCTCATATCAGAACACGCTTTATGTTCCGGAATGTTCGGGCAAAGGTGATAACTCCACCTACATAAACCTTAAATCCGGCAATGGAACAGCGCGCATCAATATCGGATGCGGCGGTGAGAATGATACACACACCGAAAATATCGGCGGCAATATAGAGCGCGGTCACTTCTATGATATCGTTGCCATGGTGGCAGGAGGTAAGGTGGAATATCTATGGAATGTCAAGCCATGGACTCCCGAACAGATTGCGGTGCAATTGGCAGGTATCAGCCGTCTTTATGTGGCAGACACGGTGATAGAATCAATCGACGGCGACACACCCTACGAACTTTATTACGAGACCGATGCCCCTAACCTTACGTTTGAATCGTCCAAAGACTCCGCAGGCAAGCCCCTCTTCCTCATCAAGGAGGATAAGGAGAACAACGTGCTGGTAGTGTCGCTCAACACGGAGACAAACCTCACGAAAGATGTACACCGCACAGAGGGTATGGGATTCTGGGTAATCTCGGGATCCATACGCAAATGGATATCGGTAAATGAGATCGACCTCACCACATTCCTGCGTCTGCTGCCGAAGTCGGCGAATGTGATAGTACGCAACATCATCAACGAATACTCTTATTCTACTGAATTCGAGTACGCCACCAATGACGATAATCTCTCGCTGAAGATTACGGAATTGACCAACGATAATAAATATTCAGGTTATGATGAGGAGGACGGAGCAGTGAGCAAGGGTATCTATGTGCAGATACTTAATTCCGAACGCAAGCCCGTGACCGAAATCATGGCGCTTGATGAAACTCATTTCGTGCCGACCGAAAACTTCACCTCAGATTTCACTTCACTCCCCAACACGGGTTATATACGTGTCACTCTGGTAGCACCTACCAACCCTGATTACTTCTCGAAGGAGATCAAGGCAGTATTCGAGGCGAGCACAGATACCTTCCAGGGGGAGGATGCAGAGACTGCGGAACTCGTGATCAGCCCGAACCCCACAATGTATACCATCCATTTCAAGGCTATCAATGGCGCTGAATGGACAAGCCCTCACATCTATATCTATCAGCCCCTCTCTTATAAGGGCTATCCGGTATATGAGGATCGTATCAACTGGATTGAATATTCATTCACAGGCAATATGGCATTCCGCGGCTGGACAAAAGACGGCGGTGCGGTGGCGCCTCCCGGAAATCTTACCAACGGACTCGAAGTGGGAGGCGGCGATATAATCGATGCATACAATGTAGACTGGAGTTATGACGGTCCGAGTAAGGCAACGGGTTACCAGATCGGTACCGGTGCAGACGACAAATATATCAAAGTACAACTAATCGATAATTCGCAATCTTCCTGCTCAACGTGCAAAAACGGCAATCCTAATCTCCTCTGGCCCGGAATGGGTATGACGCGTGAGAGCAACGGATGGTGGAAAATTGAGATTCCCCTGATTGTGAAGCCCGACGTGGCTCTCGTAATGTTTGCCGACGGACACGGAAATAACGGAAAAGATGAATCAGACAAGCGATATCCTATTAATGAGGTGCCGGGTATTCCTATTCCGAATTACTCCGACCGCGAGGCATGGTATCTGTATGATGCATCTCGAGGTGGCGATAACTGTTCATTCTCCGATGATCGTCGAGAATCGTATACCGCTCCCATCACAGGAGGTGATGAAGAGAATATCACAATCTACTGCTACAATACCGAAGGGTGGGAGAACATGCATGTACAGATCAACGGAACCGGATGGCCCGGATCTGCAATGAGCAAATCAGTAGACGATGCCGGAGTACCCCTCTACTATATCCGTGTGCCTAAGAGTACGTCTAAACTTATCTTCAATAATAACGGCGACAGCAGCACCCAAATCACTCTGCAACCTTCAGGAGGATTCACAAACGGCACCTATTACAACAACTCGGATGGTGCAGCCGGAAAAATCTCATTGCCGGCAGTGGCATCAGGCAAGAAACGTCTCCTGACATGGCTCCCCGCAGAACTGACCAATAATCCGGATGTCTACTATTATGTAGATAATAATACCAATACCGGTTGGGATAACTCAAATATGAAAATGACCCAGGTAAAAGGTAAGGTGTATTATTATGACGGCGATCCGAAATATTCCAATGCTGTAATCCGATCCGGTGGGAATCAGAGTAATGATATCACCGGTTTCAGCAATAACGTGATAGTTCGTGTCACCAAGAAATAACCGAGAATTATTAATCAGTCAAACCGGATCTATATAACCTAATTTGAAATTGCACATCATTTTCAATCATGAAAAAATATTTCAATATACTGAGTTCGTTGATGTTACTGCTTCTCTGCGGCAGTTGCGCCGATGAATTTGAATGGAACGGAACGAGTGTGGGGAGCGATGAATATCTTATCGCCTACACCGTGGCGGATTCAAAACTTGAGACCGTAACTGCCACGCGTGCTTCGGAAGCCGATCGCGATAAAATCGGTGACCTCACTCTCGTGATCTTTGATAAGACTCAGGGCACTCTGCTTAAAAATCCCATCTTTTTCACACCGGGTACTCCCGATTGCACTTCACCCTCGGGAGAGAACGCCGGAACCATTGTGGTGAAGAAGAGCAGCGTCGCTAACGGCGAATGGTATCTTATCGCCAACGCCAAGTCCGAAATCGACGAGTTGGTGAAGACTAATTCCAATATCACTAAGGATGAATTCCTAAGCACTATCAAGAGCGGTACGGGCGACTATGAATTTCCCGACCAACTCAACGCCGATAACAAGCACGTTATGATAAACCATCATAACATCACGTTAGGGCAGGAGGATGCAACGCAGACTAATGCATACATCTTCGATCTGCAAAGGATTTATGCCCGTGTATCGGTGCAGATCACCAAGCAGGGTCTGCCGTTCCGCATGACCGAAATGCGTCTGAGCCGCATAGTACCTTCCGGCGACCTCGGTATGGCTCCGAGCACAGTTCTAAACAACACTAATCCGCTCACTGAGGCTGCCGACAACGGCTCTGAATGGAGGGCACCTGCCATAGGAACCCAGCATCCCGGAACTCCCGCATTTAAGTATGCCGGTCTTAACGAGCAGATTGTGGCTGCCACATACCCCTATAAAAAACCTGCTAAGGCAGACGAAAAGAGTGATAACTCCAATAAGATATTAATGATCGTAAAGGGGTTTTTCAATAAGGGTACTTCAACATCGCCCATGTATGATAAGGAATGTTACTATGCGATTGAACTACCTGATATGGAAGCCAACAAGCATTATCAGGTTCAGATCAACGGCGTTCAGGCTGAAGGCAAGGAACATGCTTATCTTGCCGAACTGGAGCCGGGAGGTCTGTCGGTGACTTTCGTTGACGAGACGGAAGATGTGCACAGCATCATCACTGACGGAGAGAATGTGCTGGCGGTGCTTGATACTGTACGTCTGAGTGCGAGCGGCAAGGACCTCACAAGAAAATTTATATTGAAGGCACGCATAGAGGGTGATAATACTCCTACGCTCACGATTACCAAAAAGAACGATGCTCCGGATGATAGTTGGCTGGTGAAAGGTGGCGACGGCAATCCCTTTGTGCTGAACAAAACCGTGAGTCTCACCCAATCGGATGATGAGAGTAAAAATTCTCTTTTCTCCACGGAATTCGATTATCAGGTAACCGCTTCCGAAAATAAGGGTTCGGAGAGATATACCGTCTACACGGTGCAACTCGCCGGAACCAAACTCGAACGAGATATAGTGATTCTGCAGGAAGCCAATGCAGATGTGAAATATTCGGATGTGGTGGATATCTCACTTACCATCACTCGCGACGGACAGAGTCCGGTGGAGATTCCCGACTACCTGGGTTTTATCAATCCAAAAGTTGTGGCGACTCCTGCCACTGCAAATCTGCTCGGTGTGCAACCCGAAGAGAATGGCGGCAGAATACGCAATATCGGTCTGCATCTGCCGATGCCTAACGGGGGAGTGACCTATACATACACCATAACCCTTAAGAATGGTGCCACTGCGCAACTCCCCGCCACTCCGATTGCCACATCCAATTCAGGTGGCGTGATAAAGTATACATTCAAAGATACGGATGCGCCCCTCGGAGAAACCGGCGAGACCGCACGCTATTCATACGTGATAAAATCGGATGCCATCATTATCAAGTCGGGCGGAGTGGAATATACTCTCGATCTGTATCATACAGGTTTCTTCCATGAAGACGGTGGCAAATGGTATTACTACGAAGTAATGCGTCAGGACAACAAAAACCTGTGGTGGCTTGACCGCAATATCGGCGCCACCAGTGCCGGAATGAGTGTGCTGGATGCGAACAATAACGCCCTGGCGGGTTCGTGGCCATTGGCAGGCGACAAATCCGGAGGTGAATATTACAAGATGGATGCCGCCGGCGCTAATGCCAAGAGAATCGCGGCTTGTCCTGCCGGATGGGATGTCCCCTCCTACGCACAGTTGCGTTCGCTGACCACTTCGGCAAACTTCAATATCACGCGACGCACTAACAACAATAATCGTGCATACTTCGCTCCGGCATACTCTTTCGAGATTAAGGAAGATGGAGCCACCCGGCGTATCACAAGTTACTTCCCGCAGGTAAAGTATAAGGATAACGGCACTTTGAGCGGTGATGCCGCTGCCGGATATTATCTCACCACAACCGGTACGGGAAACGCCAACTGGTATCAGGTGATGCAGTTTATAGGGTTGAACGCTTCGTCGCAGAACCTCAACTTCTCTTCAAGAAAGGCTTCTCTCCGCTGCTGTGCCGGCACATTCAATCCCTCTACGGAGGCTACCAACTATGAGTGTGCAGTGCAGGGATATACCCACGTGTTCCTCTATTATCTTAACTCTGACGGCAGCAAGACCTATCTTACCACCTGGCCCGGCGAACAGATAGCGGTGTATGAGGACCTCAATCGCTATCACCCCTTCTCGCTGACCACAACCGTAGACTATGACTCAAGCCGCCTATATGTAATCTTTAATAAAGTGACGCGCGGCGGAGCACGTGAATTATCTAACGTGAGTGAGGACGATGTGAAAGAACGTAACGGCATACCGTTTGTAAATGGAGGCAGATACGATTACTTCGCCGGTACTAATGCCGAGGGTGCAATCAATGGTAACTGGATTGAAGTTGAGACGCCGGTGGAGCCTGTGTTTAAAACAGTGACGTATGCACTCCGACTCCCTGTATGCGATACTGAGTTGACCCGGACGAACGCCATGCGCATTGTGCTTGTAGGAACTTCTGATGTAGGAACAATCGAGGCGTGGACCGGCAAAGAGATGACACTGACATCCGACGGCAATTATTACTATTATAAGGGGAGTATGACTATCGATGAAACTACTACACCTGCGGATCATTTTGATAAGTATCTCTTCGTCTATGGAGATGATAATCATAAGACCACTAATGATGACATTTCCTGGTCGGCAGGTAAGCACACGGGAGAAATCACCGATGCAGCCGCCAAGGCAGCCTGCGGCAACCCCGACTACCTCTATACGGTATGGGCGGTGTCCGGCTCCGAACCCGACCCGCAAGGTGTAGGCTCTTCCGATAGTCCATATAGAATTTACTGGAAGAAAGGTTTGACGTATGGTGGTAATGAATTGAAACAAGTACATTTCTGGGATCCTTCAAACCTATCGAGTCCCGGTACCGGCGATTATGATGGTGAAGATGGCGGAGATTGGTATTATTTTGAAGTGCAACCGAGTAATTCCGGAAATTTCAGTTTCAATTTTATACTCCGTGACAGTGACTCCTGGAATTGCCAGACCGGCACTTATTCAATCAACAGCAAATCCCAATTTAACACCGATCATGAATGTTGGATAACAGTTTCAAATCCGAATAACGATAATAAAAATCTTGTGATTTCAACATCAACATCAAAACCATCAAGTGTGAAGAGAAGATCCAACTCGATCAGCGGCAAGATGACGCCTGCCAAGCGTGCGGCGGAGGCTCGCAGATGATATATCCGTTGATCGCACTTGGCAACATATAGTAGAACCCCGGATTCCAACACGAAAGTGAGGAATCCGGGATTTCTTTATTAAAAAAATATAGATAGATTAAATTTTAAATATGTATATAGATTAAATTTATATATCATGCAACAATGTTGACGTGCGTTCAGCGATATTTTCGGGGAGTTGGAGCGTTATAATTACATGGAAGTAAGAATGCAAGATTTGACACGGTATATATTGCCGATGAGGGAGGGTGGATCGCTGCCCGCTCTTGGGGAGGCTGACGATGGCTTCAAGTATGTGGTAAAACTCCTCGGGGCAGGGCACGGAAAGAAGGCGCTCATAGCGGAGTTTCTCGGAAGCATGATTGCGAAGGCATTTAAGTTTAAGGTGCCGGAGACCGTGCTGCTCTATCTCTCGCCCCTATTTGGTATCACTGAGCCTGATGAGGAGGTGCAGGAACTGCTGCGCAACTCGGAAGGTGTCAACGTCGGGTTGCATTTTCTTTCCGGGGCTGCCACGTTTGATCCGGCGGTAAACGCGGTGGATGATCTCACCGCATCAAAGATAGTATGGCTCGATGCCTTCCTCACGAATGTGGACCGAACGCGTCTTAACCCGAATATGATGATCTGGAATAATGAACTGTGGCTTATCGACCACGGCGCCTCCTTCTATTTCCATCATGCATGGCGCGATCCGGAGAAGTCGGCAGTTGATCCATTCCCTTATATCAAGCACCATGTGTTTCTGCCGCAGGCGTCGCGTCTGAAGGAAGCCGACCGACTGATGCGGCAGGCGATAACTCCTCGGACCCTCTCCAAGATCGTGGATATGTTGCCGTCAGTATGGCTCACTGAGGAGGATAGCGAACTGACTGCCTCCAAGAGGAGAGAGGTATACCGGAGATTTCTGACGGAGCGACTGAAGAATTCCTCCGTGTTTGTAAAAGAAGCAATCAAGCAACGTAAAATGCTCGGGCTATGACTGAGGAAAAGAACCACATAATGAGTGAACCGACGGGGAGCGGCGCGCCGGATGCGAATCTGTATGAGTATGCGGTGATACGCTATCTGCCGCGTCCGGAAAGGAGTGAGTTTGTCAACATCGGGGTTATAATGATGTGTAAGCGCCGTAAATGGCTGCATTGCGAATTGCGGATAAATGAGGCGCGTATATTGGCGATGTATTCCGGGGCTGACATCGACTGCCTGCGCAGGCAGGTGGCTCTGTTTCGGCGTCGCGACGTTCCGCACAAGAATCTTGCGGGAGAGGTGGCTTACCGCTGGCTTACCGCGGCGAAAAGTGCTGTTCTGCAGACTTCACCCTCTCACCCCGGAATCGCAACGGATACCCTCGAAGAGACCTTCTTACGTCTGCTTAAGGAGCAGGTGGAGTAAGGGAACTTTTAGATAGATTCAACGTTATAATTGTAGATTCAACGTTATAAACATAAAAGAAAAAGAGTAATATTATGGATAGAAAAGAACTTACTGATGTGATAGCCGATTTAGTGGCGGAAGTGATTGAAAATCCCGATCGTTGGGGGGAGGATCCGCAGTTGAGTATCATCCCTACGACGTTGCTGGTGAGTATCGAGCGCCATGCTGATGCCGACCGGGTGATAGAATACAGCGACTACGCCATCGAGCAGGATGCTGTGGAAGACGGTGATTATTCAGAAGATGCCGCTGATTTCCAGTCAGCCTCAGATCCGGATCTTTATCCTATCGGCACTCTGATTGACTATGCCGCCAAGAAGCCCGACCGCCACAAGATTGCGCGTCTGGCAGCCCGATACATCCCCGAACAGGCAGAAAATCTATACGCCGAATAATCCTCCAACCCCGGAGGGGCTTCATATCATATTAACCCCGGCTTCCCGATGCAAGATTGAATCGGGAAGCCGGGGTTAGCCAAAATATATAT
>CAMWSV010000068.1 GCA_947177015.1 uncultured Porphyromonadaceae bacterium | reverse complement strand
ACGTTAGTAATTACCCCCGACATCGTATTATCGCATTGTAAATCAACATCTTAATTAGGATAATTATAATAGATGCAAAATTCCAACGATTTGAAATCAACAATTATCGAAGCAATTTATGATAAAAAAGGGCAGAAAATCACCCTCATAGATTTATCAAAAATTGAATCTGCTCCCACCATGGAAATGATTATCTGTCAGGCAAGATCTTCCGCTCAGGTAGGTGCAATCGCTGACAACATCATTGACGAAGTTTCAAAAAAACTGCATATAAAACCATACGCTACAGATGGATTCCGCAATAGTCAATGGATTATTGTGGATTACGGCAATATTATGGTCCATGTTTTCCAGCCGGAGATCCGTGAATTTTACCACCTTGAAGAGTTGTGGAGCGATGGCGAAACTACCGATCTTCCTAACCTGGATTAATTATTGTCTGCAACATCGAAAGAAAACGATGCAAAATGAAGAGCCGGTCTGAACCATCTACATTATCTTAATTAAATATTCTGACATTTTTCTCTCAAAATGCAAGATAAATTTCTTCTTACCAATTTACTTAACTTTTAAACATGAAGAATTTTATGTCTCCTAAGAATAACCGACCCAAAATGCGACGTCCCATGTTCAATATGTATTGGATGTATGCACTCATCATCGCATGTCTGTTCGGTCTATACTATTTTCAGGAAAATAATCAGGTGATTAAAGTCAACTGGACTAAATTTGAGGATGCCGCGGCTGAAGGACAATTCTCAAAAATCACTGTTTTGTCCGAATCTGGCGAGGCCAAAGGTGTACTCAACGCCGAAGGAATCAAAAAACAGAAAGTTGATTCTAAATTTGCAAGTAACGCTGAAGTATACCTTACCACTACTATCCCCCCCTCCGGTAAGATAGCAGATAAAATCGAACAATGGAACGCCGCCCTAAAGGCTGAAAATAAACCTGAAATAGCGGTTTCTTACGAAAAGGACTCCGACTTGATGAAATTATTCTGGTATTTCGGTCCTTTCGTCCTCTTTATACTCGTGATGGTATTCATGTCGCGCCGACTCAATGCCAATGGCGGTCCGGGCGGCGGCATCTTCAATGTTGGTAAGTCCAAGGCTAAAGTTTTCGATAAGTCCGGCGGTCAGTCAGTTACTTTTAAGGATGTTGCAGGCTTGGCTGAAGCTAAAGTAGAAATTGAAGAAATTGTAGAGTTCCTGAAGAATCCTCAACGATATACCGACCTCGGCGCAAAAATTCCCCGCGGTGCCCTCCTTGTAGGACCTCCGGGAACAGGTAAGACTCTTCTTGCCAAGGCCGTGGCGGGCGAGGCAAATGTGCCGTTCCTCTCCATGTCAGGTTCTGACTTCGTGGAAATGTTCGTTGGTGTAGGTGCCGCTCGCGTACGAGACCTCTTCAAGCAAGCCAAGGATAAGGCTCCGTGTATAGTATTTATCGATGAAATTGACGCAGTGGGCAGAGCCCGCGGTAAAAATCCCAATATGGGGGGTAATGACGAGCGTGAAAACACTCTCAACCAGATGCTTACTGAAATGGATGGATTCAGTTCAAACAATGGTGTTATCATCCTTGCTGCCACCAACCGTGCCGATATGCTCGATAAAGCGCTTATGCGTCCCGGACGATTCGACCGCCAAATCTATGTAGACCTCCCGGAACTTCAGGATCGCGTGGAGATCTTCAATGTGCATCTGCGCAATCTTAAGGTCAACAGCAAACTCGACGTGGAGCAACTTGCTCGGCAGACCCAGGGATTCTCCGGTGCAGATATTGCAAATGTATGCAATGAGGCTGCTCTTATCGCAGCCCGTAATAATAAGGAGGCTGTTGATTTCTCTGACTTTATGGCTGCCATTGATCGTATCGTTGGCGGCATGGAAAAACGCTCTCGTGTCATAACAAACGATGAGAAGCGTTCTATCGCTACTCACGAAGCGGGACACGCTACAGTATCTTGGCTTATCCAATATGGTGATCCCTTGGTTAAGGTCACGATCGTTCCTCGTGGTCGCGCCCTCGGCGCAGCATGGTATGCTCCCGAAGCGCGTCAGATCGTACCCACGCAGGCTCTCCTTGATTCAATATGCGGACTACTCGGTGGCAGAGCAGCCGAGGAACTTTTCCTCGGTGAAGTAGGCACAGGTGCAAGCAACGATCTGGAACGCGCCACAAAGATAGCGCGCGCTATGGTGATCATGTACGGTATGAGCGACAAACTCCCTAACCTTAACTATATCGATTCCACAGGTCAGGACTACGGCTTCCAGAAACCCTATTCTGAAGAGACTGCTAAACTCATTGACGATGAGGTGGCGAGAATTATTGCCGAGCAATACGATCGCGCGAAACAGATTCTTACAAAATACGCAAAGCAGCATAATGAGATTCGCGATCTGCTCATTCTCCATGAAGTTATTTATCACGATGATGTCGAGAAGATTCTTGGCAAGCGCCCCTGGAAATCACGCACAGATGAGATTATGGAACTCACTGCAGCCGATGAAAGAAAGAGACTCGAACAGAATTCTACCAAAAATAATGTGGAAGGCAAATCAGACTCAACTTCAGATAAATCATCAGACACCCCTGTCTCTGACGATGATGATCCGGGTACTCCTCCCCCTTTCAACAAATTATGAGTATAAATCAGAAATGATGAGAATTCTCATCATTTCTGATTTATACATTTCCTCCCGAACCACTTAATAGACTTTACAACAATAATTCAACAGGTAAATATATAATTTATGAAAACCAAAACTTTATTCGCATCAGGCGCGGCTATCTGTATGGTAGCGTTGATTTGCGCCGGCTGTAAAAAAGAGGCGCAGCAGCAACAACAGGCCATTCCCGAACTTGCAGTTATGACCGTGGCCCAGTCTGACGCTTCTATCAATACTTCTTATCCTACTACTCTTGAGGGCGAAAACGATATCCAGATTCGTCCGCAGGCTACCGGTTTCCTTACCCGCGTATGCGTGCAGGAAGGTCAGGCTGTGACAAAAGGTCAGATTCTTTTTGAAATCGATAAAGTTCAACTCCAGGCTGCCGTTGAGCAGGCTCAGGCCGCTGTAGCGGTTGCGCAGGCTAACGTGAACACTGCGCAGACTAATGCCAACAACAATAAGATGCTATATGATAAGCAAATTATAGGCGCACCGGCTTACCAGACATCTGTCGATGGATTGAATGCAGCCAAGGCACAACTCAATCAAGCCCAGGCCGCCCTCACTTCAGCACGCAAGAATCTCTCTTATGCTGTAGTCACCGCTCCCGCAGCAGGTGTGATCGGTTCTATCGATATTAAGGAAGGTTCACTCGTTTCTCCCTCGACACTTCTTACAATACTATCCAATAATTCAGATATGCAGGCTTCGTTCTCTTTCACTGAGTCTGAACTCCTGAAAATGACAGATAACGGCGCTCGCTCCGTTTCACAGGTTATCGCATCTATGCCTCCTGTGCAGTTGCAACTTCCCAATGGCGAAATCTACGGCAGAGAAGGTAAAATAGTTTCTATCTCCGGTGTCCTTGACCCGTCTACAAGAAGTGTTACCGCTAAGGCTATCTTCCCCAACCCGGATGGACTCCTTCATAGTGGCAACACCGGTAAGATTTTAATTCCCACTTCTTACAACGATATTATCATGGTGCCCCAAAATGCTACTTACACCGCTCAGGATATGCGTTTTGCATTCGTAGTCAACGATAGCAACGCCGTGCACGCCGTACCCATCAAGGTTTCTGACCAGGACGATGGCAAATCATTCATCGTTACTGAGGGTCTGAAACCCGGCGAACGCATCGTAATCGAGGGGGTAGGAATTTCCGTTCAGGACGGTATGACTATCAAACCGAAGAAATAAGCCCTCCTATACTTTCAGAGTATATTCGTGAAGAAATAGCCGTAGAATTGACTAATGGCTATATTCTCAATTCATGATTGCTTATAAACTTCTCACTAATTAAGAACTTTAAGGTCAGAATAAATGAAATTATCAACATTTATCAACCGTCCTGTGCTCTCCACCGTAATATCGATATTTATCGTATTACTCGGTCTGTTAGGACTTTTAGAACTGCCTATCGAGCAGTATCCGAATATAGCACCCCCAACTATTCAGGTATCCACATCCTATACCGGTGCTAACGCTCAGTCTGTGCTCAACTCTGTAATTGTTCCTCTCGAAGAGCAGATTAACGGTGCTCAGGATATGGATTATATGTATTCACAGGCTGCCAATAACGGTTCCGCTACTATCAACATCGTCTTCAAGCAGGGAAAAGACCCTGATATGGCTGCCGTCGATGTCCAGAACCGTGTGGCAAAGGCTGCATCTTTTCTCCCCTCTGAGGTAAACCAGGTAGGTGTCATCACGCAGAAGCGTCAATCCTCTATGCTTATAGTTTTCAACCTCTTCTCTGAGGATGATAACTACACTCGCGAGTTTATCGAAAACTATATGGCTATTAATATTGTGCCTTCCATCAAGCGTATTTCAGGTGTAGGTGAGGCAATGGTGATGGGCTCTGACTACTCGATGCGTATTTGGCTCAAACCTGACGTAATGGCACAACACAACTTGATTCCTTCCGATATTTCCGCGGCCCTTGCAGAACAGAATATTGAGGCAGCCCCCGGTCAGTTTGGCGAACAGGGCAAGCAGTCATATCAATATGTAATGAAATATAAGGGTCGTCTCACCAACGAGAAGGAATTCGACAATATCATCATCAAGGCTACTCCCGATGGTCAGATTCTCAGACTAAAGGATGTGGCTGACGTTGAACTCGGTCGTCTCTCATACGGCTTCAGTTCTCTCACCAACGGCCACGTAGGGTGTGCGGCGCTCGTATTCCAGTCGCCGGGTTCTAATGCCACCGACGTTATCAATCAGGTGCTCGCAAAAATCGATGAATTCCAGAAAGAGGCTCCCAAAGGATTGCAATTCAAGATTGTAATGAACGTCAACGAATTCTTGTTTGCTTCTATTCATGAGGTTATCAAGACACTCATTGAGGCATTCGTACTCGTGTTCCTCGTTGTATTCATCTTCCTCCAGGACTTCCGTTCCACTCTTATCCCGATGATTGCTATTCCGGTTGCATTAATCGGCACATTCGCTCTCCTTTATCTCTTCGGATTCTCGATCAACCTCCTTACCCTCTCTGCTCTTGTACTCGCGATTGCTATTGTGGTCGATGATGCCATAGTCGTGGTCGAGGCGGTCCATGCGAAACTTGACGAAGGCTATAAATCGTCGCGCAAGGCTGCCATAGATGCCATGAACGAAATCGCTTCCGCTCTTATATCTATCACCCTTGTGATGATGCTCGTGTTTATCCCGGTATCTTTCATGGGTGGCACCTCAGGCGTATTCTATCGTCAGTTCGGTCTCACAATGGCGATGGCTATCGCTCTCTCGGCTCTTAATGCGCTTACCCTCTCCCCCGCTCTCTGCGCCCTATTCCTGAAACCGCATATTTCAGAGGAAGCAGCGGAAGAAGACGGAGTGGATAACGCTGAATTCGACGGTAAGATACCTGCCAATCCGAAAGTCAAAACCGCAAAAATGTCTTTCAAGAAGAGATTCTTCTACTGGTTTAATATCTATTTCGATGCTCTTCTTAAAAAGTACAGTTCTGCCGTTTCATTCTTTATTCGTCATAAAGTTGTAGTTTCGGCTCTGGTTGTGGCATCTGTCGGAGTGCTCGTTTGGTTGATGGGCTCAACTCCTACCGCCCTCGTACCTGACGAAGATACAGGCACTATTATGGGCGTCGTCACAATGCCTCCCGCTACTTCTCAGGAAGAAACTCAGAAAATTATGACGCAAGTCGACAGTATCTGCGGACTTATCCCCGAAATCAAGGACCGAACAGCAATTACCGGCTACTCTTTCGTGGGCGGTCAGGGTAATACTTACGGTTCTTTCATCATCAAATTGAAACATTGGGACGATCGTAAAGGAGATGACCAGACGGCGGATGCTGTGCTCGGCAAACTCTATGCTATGTGTTCGAGTATCCACAACGGACGCATTATGTTCTTTAAACCGCCGATGATTTCAGGTTATTCTGTCAGCAACGGTTTCGAATTGAAACTGCAGGATAAGACAGGTGGTGACCTCAATAAGTTCTTCCAGGTTTACCAGCAATTTATCGGTGCGCTTAATGCTCGTCCCGAAATTCAGATGGCTTATTCCACCTTCAACCCTAACTTCCCGCAGTATCTCGTGGAATTGGATGTAGCCAAAATCAAGCAGGCAGGTCTCACTCAGAATGCTGTACTTTCCGCTCTTCAAGGTTATTACGGCGGTATGTACATTTCTAACTTCAACAGTTTCGGTAAACTCTATCGCGTAATGATGCAGGCTACACCCGAGGCGCGTGTCAATCCCGAGACATTGAAGCAGGTTAAGGTCCGCAACGGCGCCGAAATGGCTCCTATCGATAACTTCGTAACTCTGAAGCGTGTTTATGGTCCTGACCTCCTGACCCGATTCAACCTCTATACTTCGATTGATGTGACCGGTACTCCCGCTCCGGGTGTTTCCTCAGGACAGGCTATTGCCGCTATTCAGGAAGTTGCCGCCCAGACTCTTCCCGACGGCTACGGATACGACTACTCCGGCATGACTCGTGAAGAATCTTCGCAGGGTTCGGGACAAACTGCATACGTCTTCGGTCTCGTACTAATATTCGTATATCTCCTTCTCTCGGCTCAGTATGAAAGTTATCTCTTGCCATTTGCCGTTATTCTCTCTATCCCGTTCGGTTTGATGGGTACATTTATCTTCGCAAAAATGGAAGCGATTGCCAACAATATCTATCTTCAGATCGCCTTGATTATGCTTATCGGTCTGCTGGCTAAGAATGCAATCCTCATCGTGGAATTCGCACTCGAACGTCGCCGCACAGGCATGAGTATTGTAAATGCGGCCATTCAGGGTGCTGTGGCTCGTCTGCGACCTATTCTTATGACATCTCTAGCAATGATCATTGGTCTCTTGCCGATGATGTTCGCTACGGGTGCAGGTGCTAACGGCAACCGTGCTCTCGGTTCAGGTGCTATCGGCGGTATGCTCATCGGCATGGTGTTCCAGGTGCTCCTCGTGCCCACTCTGTTTGTGATGTTCCAGAAATTACAGGAAAAGATTTCTCCCTATCAGTGGAAAGATAAGGATGTGAAAGAACTCTCTTCCGAAATCGAACAGTATTCCATCAAGAAGTAACTTACATCAGATATGAAACAAAACAGAATATTTCCTGCTGTCATCGCCTTGGCTCTTATGTCAGGCCTGATGAGTTGCAATATCTATAAAAAATATGAATTGCCCGAAGGGGATACCGTGATCAACGATTATAAAAAAGCCTTGGAGGCTCCCGTTGATTCCACATCTCTCCCCTATCTCGGCTGGGAGGATATTTTTACGGATCCCCTGCTTCAGGATCTGATACGCCTCGCCCTAAATAATAATAAGGATCTTGACAATGCACGCCTTAACGTTGATATCGCACGCGCTCAACTTAAAGGTGCCAAATTGAGTTATTTCCCCTCATTGGCTATCTCTCCCAACGGAGGCACGGCTTCTTACGGAGGTTCGCACATGAATTGGAGTTACACTATTCCTGCTGCGCTCAACTGGGAGATCGACGCCTTCGGCAAGATCCTTAACCGCAAGCGTGGTGCTGAGGCAGGTGTGCAGCAGGCGGAAGCGTATAAAAGCGCCGTTCGCTCTCAAATCGTATGTGGTGTGGCATCAACATACTACGCCCTCGTACTCCTTAATCAGCAACTCGAACTTACCAAAAACACTGCACTCATCTGGAAAGATCAGGTCGAGTCAATGAAGTTGATGAAGGAGGCAGGCATGGTCACAGCCGCGGGTGTAGCGCAAAGCGAAGCAAACTATTACAGCATCCTCGCTTCTATCCCTGATCTTGAGCAACAGATTCACCTCACCCGGACCACTCTATCTCTCCTGCTCAACACTTATCCCCGGGAATGGACGGTAACTTCAAGTCTTGACTTCAATATTCCCAAGAGTATCGTCGAGTCTATCCCGGTAAGTTATCTGGCTGCCCGTCCGGATGTGGCTGCTGCTGAAAGAAGCCTTGCTACTGCGTATTATACCTCTAATTCCGCACGTGCTGCTTTCTATCCCTCCATCAATATCTCTGTCCAGGGAGGATTTACCAATCTGCTCGGAAGTATCATCACTAATCCGGGCAAGTGGTTTATTCAACTCGCCGGTCAACTCACTGCTCCGATCTTCTCCAGAGGTCAGAATATCGCTACTCTCCAGGCCGCCAAGGCATCTCAGCAGATTGCCCTCAATAATTTCCAATACTCCATCCTCAACGCTTCTGCTGAAGTCACTGATGCAATGGTGAAGTATAATAAGAATGCCGAGAAGCAGGTGCAGGTTGAAAAGCAGATCGAAAGCCTTGAGAAATCTGTGGACTTCACCCAGGAATTGCTCACCTTCAATCAGAGCACTACCTATCTGGAAGTTCTCACTGCAAGGTCGGCTCTTCTCCAGGCTCAGTTGGCAGGTCTCGGATGCTGGCACGCTCGCGCCACCGCTCTTATCGAACTCTACCAAGCCGTAGGTGGCGGCAGATAAATTCTTCTCCTCAATTCAAATTCCCATTTAAAAATACTCCCGGGAGAATTTATTTTTCTACTGATTTCTCCCGGGCGTATATATTAAATATCACACCAAAATATCACACACCATGAATAAGATTAGCAAACTCGCATTTGTAGATCCCGATGCCAGACTGGGAGATAACGTAGTGGTTCATCCCTTCGCCTATATTGAAGGCAACGTAGAGATCGGAGATAACTGTCAGATTCGTCCTAATGCCGTGATACGTTCCGGCGCAAGAATCGGCAATGACTGCCACATCTATGAGGGCGCCATCATCGCCGCCGATCCCCAGGATTTCAGATGGAATGGCGAAGAAGGGCTTGTAGTAATCGGCAATCGCACCGTAATCCGCGAATACGTAATCATCAATCGCTCTATCCGCGAAGGTGGCATGACTAAAATAGGTGCAAATTCTTTCGTTATGGCACAATGCCACATCGGACACGACTGCATCATCGGCGATTACTGCGTGCTCGGAAATGCAGTCAAGACTGCCGGAGATATACGTATCGGAAATTACACAATTTTGAGTTCGAATGCTCTTGTTCATGAAGGTTGTGATATTGGCGATTACTGCCTCATAAAGGGTGGTTGTCGCGTAAATAATCATGTCCCTCCCTTCGCAATCATGGCGCATAACCCCATTGAGTATAAAGGTGTGAATTCTTTTGTGCTTCGCAGATGCCAGAAGTCTGAGCAGATTATCGACGACATCGCAAGTGCATATCGCCATCTATATCACTCAAACACGTCGGCATTCAATGCCCTCAAGCGTATTGAGGCGGACGTGCCTGAAAGCGACGAGAAGCAGAATATCCTCAAATTTATGCGTCAGCATAAACTCAATCTTGCGGCTCTCCCAAAAGATCTTGAATCATAAGTCGTAGTTAAAACTATTATTTTACTGTGGACGTTAAATCTACCTCTATACGTGCCATCTCCGGATCGGTCTACGTATTGATCATTATTCTTGCATGCTGGGCGGGCGAATTAGGCATCGCCCTGCTTGCTTCACTTTTCAGTGTACTCGGTATAGTTGAATTCCGTAAAATGCGTTTCGGAGATCCCGTCAACCACCTATTCCTGTCAATCTATAATTCGGTAGGTGGGATTTTGCTCGCATGGTCATTTCTTCTATACCCGATTTTTGCATGGATTCTATGGCTGATCGGTCGTATCATCATTACTATCTATTCTCACCACGATCATCCGGAGAAAGAGTTTGCTGTCGACATGGCGGCCCAGGTATATATCGGTTTCCCTATGGCTTTGCTTGCCGGACTCGGTTATTTTTCCCAAGATCTATGCGACACCTGTATGCCCATTCTCTCCATTTTCATCCTTATATGGGTAAATGACACCGGTGCCTTCCTATTCGGATCTACTCTCGGCAAGCATAAACTCTTCGAGAGAGTATCTCCAAAAAAATCTTGGGAAGGTTTCTGGGGTGGCTGTATCACTACAATCGGTATCGGT
>CAMWSV010000067.1 GCA_947177015.1 uncultured Porphyromonadaceae bacterium | reverse complement strand
TCCCTTTAGGAGCCGACGAGAGGAATCGCTCGATTGCAATGTCCGGACGTCTCTTCACAATCCTTGCCACTATTCTTTCGCACAGATTCAGATAGTCTTCCATCCGATAAGGCACTACATCTATCGCGCCGTTCTGATAGAGTTCGCTGAGCCGGGTATCGCGTATCACCTGAAGTTGATGAAATTTTACCGTGTCTACGGGTAATTCCATCATCTTCTCTACGGTGGCCAGTACATCTTCATCCGACTCTCCGGGCAGACCCGCTATCAGATGCACGCCGACGCTGATACCGCGCGCATGAAGATTCTCCGCCGCCTCCGCCACATCATGCCATGTGTGTCCGCGGTTGATACGTTGGAGAGTATCATCGCGCGAAGTCTCTGCTCCTATTTCAACAATTACGGGCACTCTACGGTTGAATTCCTCCAGAAGATCCATAATCTGCGGGGGGAGGCAGTCGGGACGCGTCCCGATCACAATCCCCACCACATCGGGTGTCGAAGCCGCCTGCTCATAGAGCGCACGCAGCGATTCCACTGCCGCGGAGTGTGTGCCGGTGAAGGATTGGAAATATGCCAGATATTTCATATCGGGATATTTGCGTGCAAAAAATCGCTTCCCTTCCTCCAATTGTTGCGATATCGAATCGCGAGGATTGCAATACCCCGGGGTGAAGGATCTCACGTTGCAGTAAATGCACCCTCCGCGCGCGATTGTACCATCGCGGTTCGGACAACTGAATCCGGCATCGATCGAGAGTTTCTGTACCCTCACCGCACCGAATTTTTCCTGAAGATATTCCCGATAGGTCTTATACACTTTTGGAATTATTTTATTGTGAGAATTAACCCTATACTTGACACTCTCAGCGTCTCAATATCATTATTCCGCTAATTCTCCATTTTTAAATTCAGATACCGACACCTGAGGTGAGCAGCATATCCCCTATCGTGAGCCATGCCAGAGCCTCCACAATCACCGGGGCGCGCATCGCCACGCAAGGATCATGCCTTCCCTCAACCTTTACATCCCTGAGCGTGCCATTCTTATCGGGCATAGGGAGAGGTCGGGAGATTGTAGGGGTTGGCTTAAACCACACATTGAAATATACCGACATTCCCGTAGAGATACCACCCAATATACCTCCAGCAAAATTAGTGGCGAATGGTTGCGGAGAGAAATCCTCATTGAAGAAGTCGAGGATATCCGAACCGCGATTTGTGGCGCTCCCCGCTCCCAATCCATATTCAAACCCTTTGGCGGCGTTCAGACTCATCATGGCGGCGGCGAGGCGAGCCTGTAATTTGTCAAACACCGGATTGCCTACACCGGCAGGAACACCGCGTATTACGCATGACACCCTTCCGCCTACGGAATCGCGGTCCCTGCGAGCGGCATCCACTTCATCGCGCATGGCATTCTCGATGGCCGGTTCTATCTCGAACACAGACTCCTCCGGATCTTCGCGCATGGATCGGAACGGATCGGCATATCCCGCCGTGCCTGCCTGAGTGAGTCTTGCTTCTACCGATATTCCTGAAGTCTTCAGCCATTCTGCCACTAACGCACCACCCATAACCCAGTTCACCGTCTCACGTGCCGATGCACGTCCGCCTCCCCGATAGTCGCGGATACCGTATTTCTTATCGTATGTATAGTCGGCATGATTCGGCCTATAATGATCTGCAAGATCACCATAGTCTTTAGAGCGGGCGTCCGAATTGCGGAAGATAAATCCTATGGGGGTGCCGAGAGCGATACCGTCGGCTGTAATGCCCGACAATATCTCCGGAATATCAGTCTCGCGGCGCTGACTCGTGAGGGGATCCACTCCGGTACGCCGACGGTCGATCATGCGCTGCACCGCCTCCATATCAATCCGGGTGCCGGCGGGGAGTCCGTCGAGCACTCCCCCCATCGCCACTCCGTGACTCTCACCGAAAGTGGTGAGCCGCAATAATGTTCCGATACTGTTCATGCTTCCTTGATTATATCTGCCGTGGATGCCTCCGCCACACGGAGCAGATCGGCAGGATTGAGTTTCAGTTGCAGACCACGCTGTCCTGCGCTGACATATACATAGTCAAAATCCAGCATCTCGCTTGAGAAGTAGGTTGGGAATTTCTTCTTCATCCCGATTGAGGTACACCCGCCACGTATATAGCCGGTCACAGCGAGCAGGTCTTTCATCGGAATCATCTCCGCTTTCTTATTGCCCGAGACGGCGGCGGCCTTCTTCAGATCTACCTCATGGTTGCCTGCCAGGACACAGACGAAATAACCGGTACGGTCGCCGTGCAGCACGAGGGTTTTATACACGCGCTCTATCGGTTCGCTGAGTTCCGCAGCCACATGGTCAGCAGCAAGGTTATCCGGATCTACCGTATAAGGTATCAGTTCATACGCCACATTATTCCTGTCGAGGATTCGTGCGGCATTAGTCTTTTTTTCCTTCATAATGTAAAATTAACAATTATTTTTGAGAAGTTGGATTGTTATCGGGATTTATTTAATTGAGAAGTTGCATTGCTATCTGGAATTATTTAAATTTGAAGAATATTATAAAGAATATATCAAAGAATACATTAACGAATTCATAATATTATATGAAGGATTTGCCGAAAGTGGCAGTGTTGATGCCTGCATATAAGCAGGCTGAATATATCAGGGAGGCTCTTGATTCGCTGCAGGCTCAGACATATACCGATTGGGAATGTGCGGTAGTCGACGACGGTTCACCGGATGCTGTCGCAACCATCGTGGAAGAGTATTCGCGCCGTGATGCTCGTATACGTTTCTATCATACACCTAATCATGGCGTATCCGCCGCGCGCAACTATGCAGCCTCCGTCACATCCGCGCCGTTTATCATTCCGCTGGATGCGGATGACACTTTTGAGCCTGAGTATATTCAGGAATGTATTGATATTCTCCGCAATAACCCCGACGTCAGAGTGGTCTATTCACACTGGCAATTCTTCGGTGCCACTTCTTATACTCCCCCTCTTGTCTATACCGATTATCGCGACTTACTGATGACAAACCGGATATTCTGCTCGGCAATGTATCGCCGCGCTGATTTCGAGCGAATCGGCGGATATGATGAGAATATACCGTTCGGTTTTGAAGACTGGGAATTCTGGATTCGATTGCTCGCGCCAACTAACAGCAGTGATAACGCCGCACCGGAATCCAATTCCGGCGAAGATACCCCGTCTGATAAGGAAATCCAGCCCGGCAAAGTAATTCAGATAGACCGTGCACTCTTCAACTATCGAATAAAGCAGCAGTCGCGATCAACGGCGGTTGACTCCGTGCGCTCACGTCGCGAAGAGTGCCTTAATTACATTTATAACAAGAACTTAGATATTTACAACCATTTCTTTCCGGACTTCCTGAATATTCTAAACCGCTATGCCGACTTCGAACGCCGCCTCGATAAGTGGCGCCACCGCTCTCTCCTCTCCCGACTCTGGCACGCCCTAACCGGAAAAATCTAAAATTAATAAAGCGGGTCGCAATGTCTGATACATTGCGACCCGCTCGATCTTGGATTTATATAATTCAAATTATATATTATGCTAAGAATTTAAAATTATGCTAAGAAGCCGGAACTGAGAGCCATGTTGGTGATCCAGATCCAGAGGGGACAGAAGCCCATGAAGAGAATCACACTCAGCGTAAGTGATGATGTGCCGGTGGCAACGTAGGTGTTGTATTCGTCGGCGATGATGATTCCTGAGAATGCAGGGGGCAGACAGCCTGCCACTACGAGCATCTTAAGATTAAGGGGATCCATCTTGAATACCAGACCTACGATAAGCAACGCTGCCGGCATCACTACCATCTTAAGAATTGAACCGAGGATGGCTTGCCAGTTGAGAGTAACTTTCACTGCTGAAAGTGTCACGCCGGCTGCGAATACGGCTACAGATGCGTTCGCCTTAGCGATAAGGTTGAACGACGGACTGAGTTCCTTTGGCCAGTGAATACCCACGAGCACCATCACAACGGCGAGGATCGGAGCCCATGCCACGGGTTGTGCCAAAGCGTGGAGAACCGGTTTCCAGGGATTCGGTTTCTTACCGCCGTTTTTCTTGGCGATCTGTGCTGCATCAGAAGCGTTGAGGAGCGAGAGACCTACCGGAATACCGATGGCATTAACCACGATACCTACGATAGCAACTACAAGAGCCACACTCGGAGTGGTGCCGAAGATCGGTTCCAGAATAGCAAAGCCAAGGAATCCGATTGTAGGCGAACCGCTGATCAATGCCATCACTGCGGCATCGGCACCGGTGTTTTTCTTGAAGCAATACCTGTAGATAAAGTATACTCCCATGAAGCACGCCATGATCACCACGAGCGAGATCAAAGTAAGTTTTATATCGGCTGCCAGCATCTCGCGGTCTGCCTGCACGATTGATACGAACAATGCTGCCGGCAACGCGAAGTCAAGTACAAGTTTATTAAGCGTCTTTGCGTTATCTCCTGTGAAGGCACCCTTCTTGCCGGCAATGAAGCCACCGAGCATCACCACCAGAATTGGGACCACCGCATAGAGAATTATATGAGTCATATCCATAATTTCTGTGTGTTTTTAAAGGGTTCTACATTACGGATATCAGACTGTATAATCAATAAGAGGTTTCGGGTTGAGGTAGCCGATGTGACCGCTCTCCTTACCGGAATCTGCCGCCAACTGCACATCAATCAGACAGGGCTTCTTCGAGGCGATGGCATCTGCCAGAGCCTTGGAAAGTTCTTCAGGTGTGGTGACGTAATGGTTGTCGGCTCCGAATGCCTCGGCCATCTTGTCATAGCGTGCATGGATATCGAGTGTGGTGGGTGCGGGAAGATCGCCGCCACCGGGGTTGACACCCACACCGTTGTAGATACCGCCATTGTTGAAGATCACTACACATACCGGGAGATTAAACCGGCAGATTGTGCTGAAGTCCATTCCGGAGAATCCGAATGCCGAGTCACCCTCTATGGCTACTACACTCTTGCCTGTGGTGACTGCCGCTCCGATTGCGGAGCCCATACCCATACCCATGATGGACCATGTGGCGCAGTCTACACGATGACGCGGGAGGAACATATCGATTGAATCTCGTGTATCGTCAAGTGTATTGGCACCCTCATTGATGAGGATCACATCCTTATTTGCCTCAAGCACGGGCTTTATGGCTGAGAGCGCTGTCCAGTGGGTCATAGGTATCTCTTTGGAAGCAGCCTCCAGACGAGCCTTAAACTTAGTGTTCTCTTCAGCGGTATGATCCTGAATAGCCTTTACCCATGCGGGATCGAGAGCGAGTTTCTTATCCTTCAACGCTGCGAGCAATGCCTTTACCGAGAGTCGGAGATCACCTACCACCGGAGCGGCGATGGGTACATTGCGGTCCATCTCGGTGGCTTCCACATCGAGTTGGATAAATTTCATATTCTTATTCCACTTGCCGCGACCAAACTGGAGCATCCAGTTGATACGTGCGCCGATGACCAATACCACATCCGATTCTTCCATAATCATGGAACGTGCGGAGATAGCGCTGAGTGGACCATTATCGGGGAGCAAGCCCTTCGCCATAGACATGGGCAGATACGGGATGCCGGTGGTGTCTACGAGTTGCTTGATTTCCTCATCCATCTGTGCGTAAGCGGCACCCTTACCGAGAAGGATTGCCGGTTTTTTGGCTGAGGCGAGGAGTTCGGCGGCACGTTCTACGGCTGTCTGCGTAGGTTCTACCTCTGAGTAGACATCTACAGGAGTATAGAAGAGTTGTTCGGCTTCTTCACGGCTCATTACCTCGCCGAGTGCGGGAGTGGTCATATCGATATATACACCACCGGGTCTGCCGCTTACTGCGGCTCTGTAGGCTCTTGCCACTGCCGAAGGGATATCCTTGGCATGGCTGCAGCGGAATGCAGCCTTCACAAGCGGACGCGCCGTGTTCAACTGGTCGAGTTGCTCGTATGTGCCCATATCCATATCCACCATCGTGGGGTCTGACGCACCGGAGATCTGAATCATAGGATAGCAGTTGACGGTAGCGTTGGCTGTGGCTGTCAATCCGTTGAGGAATCCGAGTGATGACACAGTGAGCAATACACCCGGCTGGCGGGTGAGATAACCGTGGGTGGCCGCCGCCATACCTGCCTGCTGCTCGAAGCGGAAACTTACGAATTCCATCCCGACTTTCTGCATGGCGTAGGCAGCCTCAGTGACCGGAATACCCACAAGACCGTATGCCTTGTCGATGCCCAGACGCTTCAGTGATTGCGCCAGAATATACATGCCGGTCACCTGCTCGGGAAATTCGGGTGTCGCGGTTTGTTGTGCTTGATTATTATTTTGCGTGTTCATAATTCTAAATTTAAGGATCTTATTTCTATCAGTAAATTCCGTTCGGGCGATGATTACATCTTGCCGTCGGCCAGGGGTTTGGTAGTACCGTTCTGAGCCATGGCAGCCTGCTCTTCCTTAGAGTAGCCGAGTGAGGTAAGGATCTCCTCAGTGTTGCCGCCGAGTTCAGGACACGGACCATATTCAGGCTGGAAGTTGGAGAAAGTGAAGGGGACACCCACTGTGGTGAATTCACCGATCTCACCGCCCTGGTTGATGTTGACGAGTGTGTTGCCGTCATAAAGGCTCTTGTCGGCGAGAAGTTCCTGAGTGGAGATCACCGGACCGACAGGCACACCTGCCTTACTCAAAATTTCTGTAACCTCAAATTTAGTCTTATTGGCGCACCATGCACCGATTCTTTCGTAAATATCTTTTTTATGACGATCTCGCGCATCGGCTGTGTTGAAGTCGGGGTTGGTCAACCAATCCTCAAAACCGAATGCCTGGCAGGCGAGTTCGAAGTCTTTTTCACCACGCTGAAGGATGATGTATACATAGTTGTTGGCTTCCTCTTCGGTATCCATCGGACCTGAGGGGAGACACTTATATGTCCAGCCGAGCACACCGCCTCCTTCGATATTACCTGAACGGGGCACTGTCTTACCGAATTTCTCATCAGGATACTGCGGATACTGGGTAAGATAACCGATCTTGTCAAGTGTCAACTGGTCACGTGTCTTGATACGGCAGAGGTTAAGACACGCATTGTGCATACTCTGGTATACGTATACGCCTTCGCCCGTCTGATTTCTCTGCTGAAGCGCAGCGAGCAGACCGATAAGGAGGTGCATACCTGTGTTGGAGTCACCGAGTGCCGCGCCACTTTGAGTAGGCATATTGTACTGACCTTCAAACCATCCGGTGGTGGTGGCTGCGGCGGCTGTCACCTGTGCGATAGGTTCGTAAGCCTTAAGATTCTTATATTGTGATGATACCGGGAAACCCTTGATTGTGCCGTAGATACAACGGGGATTCAGGGCGTGGACCTCTTCCCATGAGAAGCCGAGTTTATCCATTGCACCCGGGTGGAGGTTCTCTACGAAGATATCACACTCCTTGATGAGTTTGGTGAGCACCTCTTTGCCGTCGGGAGTCTTCGCATCGAGTGCGAGGCTCTTCTTGTCAGAGTTCAACTGAAGGAAGTAGTAAGAAGGGAGATCGGGATTGAACTGAAGTTCCTTACGTGTGGCATCACCCACACCGGGACGTTCGATCTTGATGACCTCAGCGCCCAGCCATGCCAACATCTGTGTGCATGACGGACCTGATTGAACTTCTGTAAAATCTACAACCTTGATACCTGCGAGAGGTGCTGTCTGTGTTTTCATAATAAATTTTTGATTAAGTGTTTATAATTTTTGATTAAGTGTTTATAATTCTTGTGTGTAAAATTCTTAAAAATTTCAAAAGCCGATATAAAAATTCAATAGAATTGATTCTATGTTTGAATCTGAATCATTATCGAAATTTTTTCAAATCTATTTATATTTTGAATCTCAATAATCTGATTGATTCAATGTGAATTTCAATAGTATGGTTTTTCATTCGCTTTCATAAATATAACAATTCAAAAACATGCTCCACTCCAACTATTCTATTAATAAAAGTTAACAAACCCTAACTTTTTTCCTTCTGCTTCGCATACTTCATATCCTTCTGCCTTGGTACGGGACTTTAGATATTACTACTATATATTACTCCCTTCATTGCCGGATAATTGGAAAGGAATGGAATAGCGACTTTAAATTCTTTAATATGAAATGCAATTACATTAATTCATTAATTAAGGTATTCAAATAAATAAGGTATTCAAATAAAAATGAGCATAACTTCTATTTGCAAAGAAGTCATGCTCATTTTTATTTCTTATCTTATCTTTATCTCAAAAACGTAATTTCTCAACGTTGGCGCTGCCGATGTCGGAATTACGGTCGGGAGTTATAGAGTAGCGCGTTATACAAAGGATTTGTAAGAACGTTATTTCAGGAATACGAGCCAGACGGCGAGGATAAGGCACACGAAGGCTGCGAAGTGATTCCAGTGCAGAGTCTCACCGCGGAAGAAAACTACCGTGAATACGGTGAAGATCACCAGCGTTATCGCTTCCTGAATCACTTTCAACTGCAGCAGAGAGAAGGGTCCGCCATTGCCGGTGAAGCCCATCCGGTTTGCCGGAACCTGACAGCAATATTCCAGCAGGGCTATGCCCCACGAGATAAGTATCACTATCACGAGCGGCGTCGAGTTGCCGATCCATTTCAGTTCCTGCATCTTCAGATGTCCGTACCATGCCAGTGTCATGAAAATATTCGACACCACCAAGAGTAATATCGTATAGAAAGCAGCCATATATAGTTGCAATATAATAGCATCGTCAGATTATCACCTTCAATTTGGCATACGCCCGGTCAGCCTTGGCGCGCGCTTCCTCTACAGTGTCGGCTGTGGCAAGAATCACTGCCATGCGTCGATGTCCGTGCACCTCCGGTTTGCCGAAGATACGCATATCCGTACCCGGTTCTGAAAGCACCTCCTGCAGATTGCTGAAGATGAGTTGATCGGTATCGCCTTCAATGACTACGGCTCGCGATGCCGACGGACCGAAGAAACGGATCTCAGGCACCGGCAGTCCCAAAAGCGCGCGCGCATGAAGCCCGAATTCGCTACGGTCCTGCGAAATCATCGTCACCATCCCTGTATCGTGCGGTCGGGGGGAGACCTCGCTGAATATCACTTCGTCACCCTTCACAAATAGTTCCACGCCGAAAATGCCGTAGCCGCCGAGAGCATCCGTAATCGCGCGGGCTATCTCGCGTGCCCGCTCCAGAGCCTTAGGCGACATCGCCTGAGGCTGCCAGGAATAGCGATAGTCGCCATTTTCCTGAATATGACCTACAGGTTCGCAGAATTCTGTGCCCGACACGCTGCGCAATGTGAGGAGTGTGATCTCATAATCGAAATCCACAAATCCCTCAACGATCACCCTCCCGGCACCGGCACGTCCACCCTCCTGAGCCTCGCGCCAGGCGGCTTCGATCTGCTCCGGACGGCGTACTATACTCTGGCCGTGACCCGAACTGCTCATCACGGGTTTCACCACGCAAGGCAGACCGATTTCCGATACCGCAATGTCGAATTCATCGCGCGTAGACGCAAAACGATAGGGAGATGTGGGGAGCCCCAACTCCTCCGCAGCAAGCCGGCGGATACCTTCACGATTCATTGTGAGCCACGCTGCGTTGGCAGTGGGAGTCACGTTATAGTCCATCTTCTCCAACTCCACGAGCACCGGAGTGGCAATCGCCTCGATTTCAGGGATGATATGGGCTGGTTTTTCCTCTTCGATAACACGACGCAGTTCATCAGCATCAAGCATATTAAGCACGTGCGAACGATGAGCCACCTGCATAGCGGGAGCATTCGGATAGCGATCGCAGGCAATCACTTCAATTCCGAGACGCATCAATTCTATTGCAACTTCCTTGCCCAGTTCGCCGCTGCCAAGAAGCATTGCGCGACGTGCCACCGGGGTATAAACGGATCCTATTTCTGTCATTTCGTTTTAGTATCTGATTCCAAATGCAAAGTTAATCATTTTTCAATAAATAAAACTCAACAAATAAATAAAACTCAACAACAAGATAAATCCGCGCCCATGAATTGTTATTTTAATAGGAGATATGAATTACTCCTCAACTCATCAACTAATATAATCAAAACTCCTCAACTTATATACTCTTATACTCCTCAACTTATATAC
>CAMWSV010000066.1 GCA_947177015.1 uncultured Porphyromonadaceae bacterium | reverse complement strand
CTACTACACCAATTCAAATGTAAAGTTAGTGAAAAACCTTTATGAATTTATCAAAATCGCAAAAAAATTTATAAATTTTTAAGATTCGCACGCCGAATAGGTTCCCCAAGAGGATAAAAGTGGTGTCCGGGGGTGTAAAATGATTTAAAATGAGGGTAATTGCCATATAAATTTGCAAAAGTGGATTGAAAAGTGTATTTTTGAAGAGGATTTAGGGAAATAGAAGAGTATTTTTCACCCTCTGCGTGGGGCGGAAAAGTATGATTCCTATATTGGCAGGGGGCTGAAAAGATTAGAATTATGATAATCGGATTCGATGGCAAACGTGCCGTCAATAATCTTACGGGACTCGGGAATTATTCGCGTCTCGTGCTTGAATCGCTGGCGCATGCCGATGAGGGTATGCACCGGCTTCTTGTGTATGCTCCGGAAATGCGTGATAATCCTCGTCTGGCGCCTTTGAAGGAGGCGGATAATGTGGAGTTCCGCTACCCTGCTCCCGTGGGCTTTAAGGGTTCACTGTGGCGCACATTCGGTATATCAAACCATCTGCTTGCCGATAAGGTGGACGTATATCATGGACTCAGCAATGAGTTGCCACTGAATATCGCCAAGAGCGGAGTGCGTTCGGTGGTGACGCTCCACGATGTTATCTACAGGCGTCTCCCCACATGCTACGGCGCTTTTGACCGCCGGATGTATGATTTCAAGTATGGCAGCAGTTGCCGAAATGCCGACAGGGTCATAGCCATCAGTGAATGTACCAAACGCGATGCCATAGAGTTATACGATATCGCTGAGGATAAGATAGACGTTGTGTATCAGGGGTGTGACGATATTTTCCGCCTGCCGGTGAGTGCCGCCGCGATGCAGGAGGTGCACGCCCGCTACGGGCTTCCCGAGCGCTATCTTATTCAGGTGGGCACTATTGAGTGGCGCAAGAATCTGGCGCTCTCCGCGGCTGCGCTGAGCGGCCTGGAGAAGGATGTGAAACTCGTGGCTGTAGGGCGCGACCGCAAGGGGTATAAAAGGGAGGTAATGGAGGTGGCTCGCAGGCACGGAGTGGATGCCGAACGCATTATTTTCCTTGAAGGTGTACCATTTGCCGACCTCCCGGCGTTATATAGAGGTGCGTCCGTGGCTCTGCTCCCCTCGCGTTATGAGGGGTTCGGTATCCCCGTTATCGAAGCGATGGAGTGTGAGGTTCCGTTTGTGGGAGGTCGCGGAAGTTGTCTGGAAGAAGCCGGAGGTCCTGCCGGACGATATGTCGACACTGAATCGGTGGATGAGATGATCGCCGAGGTGCGCATCGCCCTCGATGGGGGAGAAGATGTGGCGCGTCGGGTTCGCGAAGGGAAAGAATACGTGAAGAGATTCAATAACGCCGATATGGCAGGAAAAATTCTTGAAGTTTATCGCAAAACGCTCGCCTGAGAATTGAAAAATCATAGTGCAGTGAGCAAGGTGATGAATAATTTTTGATTCTCAGAGCCTTAAAACTACTTCAATATGGATATAATAATCTGATAATCATATAAATACATAAGTTTTCGACAGATTGTATAAATTCCTCGGAAAAATATAAAATTATACTCAAATCAAGGATATGATACTTTTTCAAGTTGATTCGGTAGAAATGCCCGACATTGATGAAAAGAAGGTGGCATCGTGGCTTAAAAATGTAGCGTCGACGTATCATCGCAGGGTAGGAGAACTATGCTACCGATTTTGCAACGATGAAGTGATACTGGAATGTAACCGTCAGTTTCTGAATCACGATTACTATACGGATATTATAACCTTCGATTATAGCGAGGGACGCACCATCTCGGGCGATATGCTTATTTCGCTTGATACCGTGCGCAGCAATGCCGAGAAATTGGGTATCGACTATGACCGCGAATTGCTCAGGGTTATCGTGCACGGAGTGCTGCATCTTTGCGGACTTCATGATAAGGGACCCGGGGAGCGCGAAGAGATGGAACTCGCAGAAGATAAGGCACTTTCGATGCTCTGAGTAGAAAGAAAGTAGAAAGAGACCTCAGAAATGAAATTTGAATTTGATGTGATAGTAATCGGGGCGGGTCATGCCGGCTGCGAAGCGGCTGTGGCAGCGGCGCGCCTCGGCGCGTCGACGCTGTTGGTGACACCGGACCTTAACCGGGTGGCGCAGATGTCGTGCAATCCTGCTGTTGGCGGCATCGCCAAGGGTCAGATAGTGCGCGAGATAGACGCTCTCGGCGGGTGTATGGGTATAGTGGCGGATAAGACTGCGATCCAATTCCGGATGTTAAACCGCAAGAAAGGTCCTGCGGTGTGGTCGCCGCGTGTGCAGTCAGACCGCACGCGCTTCACTGATGAATGGCGCAGAATACTCGACAGCACACCTGATCTCGAACTCCTGCAGGATATGGTGGTCGGTCTTGAGATCAAGCCGGCGTCTGAAAGATCCACATTCCGCTATGTGATAGAAGGAGTGACGACCGCCTTAGGAATGAAATTCAAGGCTAAGAAGGTGATTCTCACCGCCGGAACATTCCTTGGGGGATTGATGCACTTCGGCAGGACGCAGATAAAAGGGGGCAGAATTGCCGAGCCCTCATGCGAAAGCGTCACCTCGCAATTGGCTGCGTTGGGATTCGAAGTGGGGAGGATGAAGACCGGAACTCCGGCGCGAATTTCGGGAAAATCTATTGATTTTACACTCTGTGAACGTCAGGACGGCGAAGATTTCAATCCTGCCGTGGCTAACGAAGCGGCAATGCCCCCGGAGCGCGACATTCATAAATTCTCATATCTGCCCGAGGTGGGGAGAGAACTGAAGGTGAGAGGATGCTATATAACTCATACATCGCCTGAAGTGCATGAAGTTCTGCACTCCAACTTAGCGGATTCACCCCTCTACAACGGACAGATCCAAAGCATCGGACCCCGTTATTGTCCCTCGATAGAGACAAAAATCGTCACATTTGCCGATAAAGACAGTCATCAGTTATTCTTGGAGCCCGAAGGGGAGACCACGGATGAATACTACATCAACGGATTTTCGAGTTCACTGCCGTGGCAGGTACAATTGGAAGCGCTGCAGAAGATTCCCGCACTCAGGAACATTCACTTCTATCGCCCCGGATATGCGATAGAATATGACTTCTTTCCACCCACCCAACTCACTCCTGACCTTCAGACGCGCCTTGTAGAAGGACTTTATTTTGCCGGACAGGTGAATGGCACCACCGGCTACGAAGAAGCCGCGGCGCAGGGACTGATGGCAGGCATTAACGCCGCGCGTAGTTGTAAGGGGGCGCAGCCGTTGGTGCTTCGTCGCGACCAGGCCTATATCGGAGTTCTGATTGACGATCTTATCACCAAAGGTGTGGATGAACCCTACAGAATGTTTACCTCCCGCGCCGAATATCGCATACTCCTGCGCCAGGACGACGCAGATATGCGACTCACCCCGATAGGATATGAGATAGGTCTTGCGGATGCTCATCGCTACGAAGTGATGCTTCAGAAGCGCGCCGAGAGAGACTCATTGATAGAATTTCTAAACAAAGAGAAAGTGAGTCCCGGCGAAGAAGTGAACCGCCGGCTTGAGGCGTGGGGCACGACAACGCTTACGGCGGGATGCAGGATGGTGGAACTTCTGCGGCGCCCGCAGATAGGACTTAAGCAACTGATTGAATTTTTTTCGCGACTCAGGAAGAAGACTGAGAAGATAGGGGAGAAATGCGGAGAAGTGCTGAAAGAAGAGATAATCGAAGCCGCCGAGATTCTGGTGAAATATGAAGGATATATCCGTCGCGAACGGGAATTGGCGGATAAAATGGTGCGTCTGGAAGAGGTGCGACTCTCGCCCGACTTCGACTACACCGGAGTGAAAGCCCTGAGTATTGAATCCCGACAGAAACTGACGCTTCACAAGCCCCGCAATATCGGCGAGGCGTCAAGAATCCCCGGAGTGTCACCTGCCGACATCAGTATCCTCATGATGCTCTTAGGGAGATAAAGATGAAGAAAAGAGATTGCGGGATTGTGTTCCACGTGGAACAATTTCGATTTAAGAACTCAAATTTCAAGGTTTTGCGCGTGATAATCCGTAAATCCCGTCAAGATAAAAATGAAAAAAAACCTCTGTAAAGATGGAGGAAAAATTCGATGAAATCGGGAAAAATCTTCGATGAAATCGGGGAAAATTTTCGATGGAATCGGGAAAAAGGTGGAATGAAACACCGGGAAGAGGAGATGATAAATTACTGCCCGAGGAAAAAGTATTCGCCTTGCTCCTTTTCCTTAATCCTGCCCATTTAAGATATAAACTAAAAACTTACTTAAAAACAACTGATGATAACAATGGAACTTGAAGAATTGAAGGGCCTCATACGAGATGTGCCCGATTTTCCCTCAAAGGGAATTGTCTTCCGGGATCTCACCACAATGATCAAAAACGGAGAAGCGCTCCGCGTGATGAGTCACGAGATGGCAAACATCTATCGCGACAAGGGTGTGACAAAGGTGATCGGTATCGAAAGCCGCGGCTTTATCGGCGGGTCGATTCTCGCATACGAATTGGGGTGCGGTTTTGTGCCTGCGCGTAAGCCCGGCAAACTCCCCTCGGTGACCGTGAAAGCATCCTACGCCAAAGAATACGGCGTAGATACGATTGAACTCCACAGCGATGCCATAACCTCCGACGACGTGGTGGTTATCCACGACGACCTGCTCGCAACCGGCGGCACGATGAATGCCTGCTATCAGTTGGTGAAATCAATGAATCCCAAGAAGATCTACATAAACTTTATCGTAGAACTCACAGCCCTCGACGGCAGAGCGAATCTTCCTGAAGACTGCGAGGTTACTTCGCTCCTGAAGTATTGATAGAGTCGCGCCGAGTAATAATTTTAAACCCCGGCGGGATTGCATTCCTTTAGAAAGTGCAGTTCCGCCGGGGTGTAATATTAATATATGGAAGCCGGGGTGAGATATATGAAAAGAGATGACCGTCAGGCACGCCGGGGGCGGGAATTGGTCTGTTTCTATTTGGGGAGGATTGAAAGGCTACCACTGACGGATTTCTTTGGAATGATGCTGCCGCCGGATTTATAAATTTTTATTTGGGAAAATTAACAAAATTTGGGGAGATTGTGAATAAATAACACGGAATGTTGCTAAAATGGGCGCGTGATTTGTTATATTATCAACTGCAATGGAAATGGATAAAGCCAATATAGAAGAAATACTGGAAGGGTTTGGCAGATCAATCGACGAAGAGGGTGGTTTCGGACTCGAAATCACCCCCGACCGCACTGCCGACGACCTGCGTCATAACCGTCCCGGCGACGCCCTGAGAAAGAAAATCCTCGGTCTGCCGGAAGCACCCGGCGTATATATGTATCTCAACAGCCACGGACAAGTGATTTACGTAGGGAAGGCAAAGCGACTGAAACGTAGAGTGTCGTCTTATTTCAACCGTATGCACGACTCCGTGCGTACGAATCTTCTTGTGCGCAATATCGTGGATATGCGATTTATCGTGGTGGCATCCGAAGAGGATGCGCTGCACCTCGAAAACGCCATGATCAAGGAATATCAGCCGCGCTATAACGTGCTCCTCAAGGATGATAAATCCTATCCATGGATTGTGGTGACAAAAGAGCCGTATCCGCGGGTATTCCTGACGCGGACGAAGGGGGAGAGCGGCAAATATTACGGTCCGTATTCCAATCTGCAATCAGCCAAGGTGGTGCTCCAACTCATCCGCGATATATTCCCGATACGCTCATGCAGGCACTATCTCGACGAGCGCGGCATAGCCCGCAATAAATTCCGTCTCTGCCTGGACTATCACATCCATAAATGCGGCGGTGCCTGCCGCGGACTCATCAATCAGGAAGACTACGGCAAGATAATAGCGCAGGTGCGCCAGATATTATCGGGCGAGACACTGCTCCTGGAGCGCCATCTCAAAGACGAGATGATACGCCTGAGCGAAGAATGGAAATTCGAGGAAGCCCAGGTGGTGAAAGAGAAATACGAAGCCGTGACGCGCTATAACGCCAAATCAGTGATAGCGCGTTCGGAGGAGGAAGACATCGATATGTTTGCCTACGTGGAGAACACCTCTTCCGCCTACGTATGCTTCATGCACCTGCATCGCGGAGCCGTGATTCAGAGCCTTAATCTCGAATTCCGCCGGCGCGGATCAGAGAGTCGCGAAGAGATACTCTCCATGGCGATAAGCGAGATAGGACGGAGATTCGAATGTGAGTTCAAGGACGTGATCGTACCCTTCGAGCCGGATGTGGAATTCAAAGGAGTGAACTTCATTATCCCGCAGCGCGGCGACAAGAAAAAGATACTTGACGTGGGGATGAAGAATGTGACGCAATACATGAACGATAAAGAGAAACAGATAGCCGCTCTCGACCCCGAGAAGGGGACGGACAGACTCATGGAGCAGATGAAGAGCGACTTCCGCCTATCCGTGCAGCCGCGCCATATCGAATGTTTCGATAACTCCAATATCCAGGGCACAAATCCCGTGGCGAGTTGCGTGGTATTTCGCGACGGCAAACCTGCCAAGCGCGACTACCGCCACTTCTGCATAAAGACCGTGGAGGGTCCCGATGACTTCGCCTCGATGAAGGAAGTGCTTCACCGGCGCTACACACGCATGATGGCGGAAGGGGAAGCGCTGCCCCAGTTGGTGGTGGTCGATGGCGGCAAGGGTCAGTTGTCGGCGGCGGTAGAGGCGTTCGACGAGATGGGTATCCGCGGCGAAGTGGCGCTCGTGGGTATAGCCAAACGCCTTGAAGAGATATACTTCCCCGGCGATTCACTGCCCCTCTATATCGACAAGAAATCCCCCTCGCTCAGGGTGGTGCAGCATTTGCGCGACGAAGCCCACCGCTTCGGCATTACGCATCACCGCGACCGCCGCTCGAAGGGGCAGATAGTGTCGCAACTCGACGGCATCAAGGGGATCGGTCCCGCCACGCAGACCATGCTGATGAAACACTTCAAAAGTGTGAAGCGGATGCGCGAGGCGAGTCCCGAAGAGATAGCCTCCGTGGTGGGCAAAGCCAAAGCCTCGAGACTCACGGAGCACTTCGCCGCCCAAAAAATTGAAAACGATAAAAACTAAACCGACGCATAAAAGCGTTATATTATCATAATCGAACTGAAAGTAATAACCCGAAATAAACTGAAAGTAATAACCCGAAATAAAAGGGTGGTGTCAGAGCCGGAGGCGGCTACAGGATGCTATCCGACTTTTTAAGATATGAAACAGACAAAATCCAAGACGCAGGGACTGCGTCTGAAGAAGAAGGAACTGCGCGACAGAATCCTCGATTTTCTTAACGCCAACAAGAATCAATCATTCAATTATAAGCAGGTGGCATTCGGTATCGATACCACCTCTCCGGCTCAGCGCAACGATGTGATCAACATGCTTGATGAACTCGTGGCGGAAGAGATCCTGCTCGAAGTGAGCCTCGGAAAATACAGAGTGAAACCGAATACCCGCACAGAGGCTGAAGGCATCTTCGTACGCCGCTCCAACGGCAAGAACGCCGTGCTCATCGATGATGAACAGATCATGGTGGCGGAGCGCAATTCGATGCACGCACTCAACGGCGACCGCGTCCGCGTGGAGGTATCAGCCGCACGTTCCGGTGCCGACCAGGAAGCCAAGGTGCTCGAAATCCTCGAAGTGAAAGACCAGGTGTTTATCGGCACTCTAAACGTAGAAAAGAATTACGCATCGGTGGTGACCGACTCCAAATTCCTCGCAGCCGATATCGTCATACCCCGCCGTCAACTCAAGGGTGGCAAATCGGGCGATAAGGTAATAGCCCGAATCACCCAATGGACCGACGACCAGATGAACCCCCGCGGAGAGATCGTCGACATCCTCGGCAAGAAAGGGGAGAACACCGCAGAGATGCACGCCATCCTCGCCGAATTCGGATTGCCGTATAAGTATCCCGAAGCCGTGGAGCAGGCGGCAGAAAAGATCGATGCCGGTATCACCAAGGCCGAAGTGGCGAAGCGTGAGGACTTCCGCAACGTCACCACCTTCACCATCGACCCGCGCGATGCTAAGGACTTCGACGACGCACTCTCCATCCGCCAACTCGCCAACGGCAACTGGGAGGTGGGCGTGCATATCGCCGACGTGACCCACTACGTGACTCCAAACTCAATCATCGATAAGGAAGCCCGCGAACGCGCCACGAGCGTCTACCTCGTAGACCGCACCATCCCGATGCTCCCGGAGCGTCTCTCCAACGGTATCTGCTCCTTGCGTCCCAACGAAGAGAAACTGACCTTCTCAGCCATCTTCGAACTCGACGACAAGGCGAATGTGGTAAACTACCGGATAGGCAGAACGGTGATCAAATCCGACCGCCGGTTCACCTACGAAGAGGCACAGGAAGTGATCGAGACCGGCAAGGGTGACTACGCCAAGGAGATACTCACGCTCGACTCGCTCGCCAAGCAGTTGCGTCGTCGGCGCTATGATGCCGGGGCGCTCGAATTCGACCGCGCCGAGGTGAGATTTGAAATCGACAAGGAGGGACGCCCCATCAGTGTATATTTCAAAGAATCCAAAGACGCCAACAAACTCATCGAAGAATTCATGCTCCTCGCCAACCTCACCGTGGCGGAATCCATCGGAAAGGTCAAAGCCGGCAAGAAAGCCAAGAATTTCGTATATCGGGTTCACGATAATCCTGACCCCGAGAAGATCTCCAACTTCGCTCAGATAGCCTCTCGCTTCGGCTATAAGATTAATCCCGAAGGGAAGGCAAAGGAGGTAAACAAGGGTCTCAACAGATTGCTCAAGGATGTGAAGGGTAAGGGAGAGGAGAATATGCTCTCGATACTCGCTATCCGGTCGATGGCGAAGGCTGTCTACACCACCGACAATGTGGGGCACTACGGACTCGCCCTTGACTACTACACCCACTTCACCTCGCCGATACGCCGCTATCCGGATATGATGGTGCATCGACTGCTTGCCAAGTATGCCGACGGAGCCCGCTCAGCCGACAAACTGAAACTCGAAGACCAATGCCGCCACTCCTCGGATATGGAACAACTCGCCTCGAATGCCGAGCGTGCATCCATCCGCTACAAGCAGGTGGAATTCATGCAAGGCAAGATGGGAGAGATTTACTCCGGCGTGATTTCAGGCGTAACGGAATGGGGCTTCTACGTGGAATTGGACGAAAACATGTGCGAAGGGTTGGTGCCGGTGCGCGACCTCAGCGACGACTACTATGAACTCGATGAGAAAAACTTCTGCCTTATCGGCAGGGCTCACCACAACAAATATACTCTTGGCGACCGCGTCAAGGTGCAGGTGGCGCGTGCCGACCTCGACCGCAAGCAACTCGACTTCGCACTGATCACCGACGAAGGGAACCCCAACAAGCCACGCAGGGAACGCGACAAGACACACGGCAGAAATACTCCGCGCAATTCGCGAGGGAAAGGCAAAAACGGGAAGAAACAGACAAAAAAATAAGAAAAGGCAAAAAAAACTCTGAAAAATTTTGTCAATTCAAAAAAAAATACTAATTTTGCATCGGGTGAGTCCTACACGGCATGCTCCCTGAGAATCCCCCAGATCTTGATCGAAGCAAGGGTATTAGGTCGTAGCGGCGCGATGTAGCCCGCTTACCCATCTGCCTCTTTAGCTCAGTTGGCCAGAGCACGTGATTTGTAATCTCGGGGTCGTTGGTTCGAATCCGACAAGAGGCTCCCAAAAATATCAGGCGCAGAGAATCTGCCGGGCGGCTCACCGCTCCTCCGGAACAGGATAGCGCAGATGAATCTACCGATGGCGGCGCGATGCCACATCAGGATAGCGCAGGATATTTGAAGAAGTTTCTCCACTGGGAAGTGCATGAAGCAAATTGACTGAAAGAACAATAGGATAAAAGATGCCACTTCGGTGGCAAAGCGTTGAATGTTTTTCATAATTTTGTTTTGGCGGCGTGTTTGTGATAAACGCGCCGTTTTTTGTATATTTAATAATACCCGGCAGGAATTATACCCTTGGGGGAATCCATACCCCGCAAGCGGGGTACACCTGAGACAAATCCGCTTCGGATTTTATTTCAGCAGGGTCTGGAACTCTATCAGCAGGGTCTGGAACTCTATCAGCAGGGTCTG
>CAMWSV010000065.1 GCA_947177015.1 uncultured Porphyromonadaceae bacterium | reverse complement strand
ATGAATAAATATAGATATTCTACGCTGAAGGGGTGCAGGTCGCTGATGATGCTTGCGCTGATATTGGCGGCTGTGGGGGCAATGGCGGTGACACCGCAAGAGGCGGTAAACCGATTTGTAGATACGCCGCGTCTGCCTAAGGGTTCGATGGCGGTGATAGTCAGCCAACTGCCCAAAGGGGAGGTGATAGCCTCGTATAATACGGATCTTCCGCTCACTCCCGCCTCCATCATGAAGAGTGTGACGCTTGCGTCGGCATCCGAAGTGCTGGATGTGGAGAAAGAGATTGTGACCCCGGTGAGCATAGACGGCAAGGTGACAGACGGCGTGCTGCAGGGCAATCTCCTTATTGAAGGTGTGGGAGATCCCTCGGTCAATACCACAAAATGGCCTAAATCCGAGGAATTTACCGCTGAAATTGTAAATGCGCTCAAGCACGAAGGAATCAAATCCATTGCCGGAAATATAATAATCGATGAGAGTTATCTGGCAGGCTCCCCCATACCGCCGGATTGGGCTCAGGGGGATCTGGCTACGTACTACGGCACCGGCAACCACGCCTTCAACTATCGTGACAACGCCTCGGGCAAAAGCAGTGTCAAAGACCCCGGAGCAGTATTCATGCGGGATCTGACGGCGGCAATGTCCAAAGCCGGAATCAGCATAGGAGAGGCTAATATTGAAGGTGGCAGCCGCAAGACGATACTCCGGCATAAATCAGCCCCTGTAAAGGAGATTATGCGCTCCTGCATGATGAGAAGCGACAATATGTTTGCCGAATCTATGCTGAGGCAGTTCGGCAAGGAGAGCGGACTCGACGGCAGCACGCCGAAAGCCGCCGCGGAAGAGATGAAATTCTGGAAAAACCGCCGTGCGCCCATGGAAGGAGTGCTGATTGTAGACGGCTCGGGGCTATCGCGCAAGAATAAGGTCACAGCCAACTTCATGGAGAGTGTGCTCCGCACCAAAAAGAACGATGTGGAATACGTAAGTTTCTTTCCGCTGGCGGGTCAGGAAGGGACGCTGCGCAGTTTTCTGAAAGATACCCCCCTCGATGCTTATATTGCCATGAAGACCGGCTCGATGCGCGGCATCCAATGCTATGCCGGATATAAACTCGACGAGAACTTCGCGCCGACACACGTGGTGGTGGTGATTGTGAACGATTTCAACTGCGACCGCGCATATCTGCGCCAGGCAATCGAGAAGATGCTCCTTGAAATTTTTGAGGAATCGTGATAAAATTAACCTTAAGTAAAAAAACGAAGTATAATGAATACCATACCGGCACCCGACGCATATCGCAAGCGACTAAGCGAGATGCTCGATCTTACCTACGAACTTGAAGGACTTCTGCATATCGGAGTGGCGCGCAGCAGTGTGCCGCCTCGTCTTAATCAGTTGATTGTGGATAAAATCAACTCCCTGGTGGCACTTGCCGACGCCCCTGCCGAGACGGAAGGATTAAACAGCGACCTTGACGATGGATATTCCGAAATCGATGAAGACGACCTCATGGAATTCCCCGCGATGACTCCCTCAGCGGAAGAAGAAAAGACCGCAGAGGGGGAGATGTCAGAAGAATCCGGATATATGCATGGTGCCTCTGCAGAGGCGGCTGAAGAATACGTTGCCGAGCCATCTGAAATCAAGGAGGAGGCAGAGCAGTATGAAACGGCTGCGGAGGAGGAGAAAATCGGCAATACTATAATCGATGGGAATATAGCCGATGAAGAAGTGGAAGATATAAAAGAGGGGGATATAAAAGAGGGGGATATAAAAGAGGAGAAAGATCTGATACGTCTTGATGATTCAGACAATGAAATGGAATATGAATCAGAAGATCAACCGGACACTGCCACCGAATATTCCGCAGAAGATGATGAACCGGAAGAAGAACCGATAGCGGTCCGGAGGAATGAAGAAGAAATCACTACTAAAAATACTTCAGGAAATAACGCTACAAATACCTCAGATACTAATGCTGCCGGAAAGCCTGAAAACAAGGGTGCAAATATAGAATTTATCGCACGCACGGAGATTCGCACTGATGAGCCACCGCGTCCGAAGGGGGGGAGGCTCTTTAGCGTCAACGACCGTTTCCTCTACGCCCGCGAACTTTTTGGCGGAAATCTCAAGAACTTCGATGCCGCCATCGACGGAGTGATAACACTCGACAACTATGACGAAGCGGAAGAATACTTCGTGAGTGAATGGGGCATTGATGCTGAATCATCTACCGGAATGCGATTCCTTGCCACTATCATGAAGATGTTCTGAATCGGGAAAAACAGATATATAAAATGAGCAAACTATATATAGTACCCACACCTGTGGGGAATCTGAAGGATATGACCTTCAGGGCAGTGGAGGTGCTGAAGGAGGCAGATAGAATCTTAGCGGAGGATACGCGCACCAGCGGAGTGCTTCTGAAGCATTACGATATCCACACCCCAATGATGAGCCATCATAAATACAATGAGCACGAGACTATAGGACGCATCATCGAAATGCTCAAATCCGGCGAGACTATCGCCCTGATTTCAGATGCGGGCACCCCCGGCATATCCGACCCCGGCTTCATGCTCAGCCGCGAATGTAGGCGCGAGGGGATAGAAGTGGAATGTCTGCCCGGAGCCACGGCATTCGTTCCGGCATTGGTAGACAGCGGATTGCCTTGCGATCGCTTCCACTTCGAAGGTTTTCTGCCTCCGAAGAAGGGTAGGGCTACCCGCCTTGAATATCTGGCGACACTGCCGGAGACAATAGTGATATACGAAAGTCCGAAACGACTGGAGCGTACCCTGCGTCAACTCGAAGAAGCGATGGGCGGAGATAGGGAATGTGCCGTAGTACGCGAGATCTCAAAAATACACGAAACGGTGCACGCCGGCACACTCGCTGAAATAAAAAAATATTTTGAAATGAACCAAGCCAAAGGCGAAATCGTTATAGTCGTTGAGGGAAGGAAATCCGAAAGACGCGAAGCCCGCGAGCGACGAAATTCCGACTCCTCAGAGAGAAACGAATAAAAAAACGACAACCCTATAAACGGATAGATGACTATGAAAAAGAATCTTCTGATGATCGGCGCATTGGCAGCCGTTGTAATGAGCGCTTGCTCAGGTAATGATAAGAAACTTGCCGAGGATTCAGCGCAGATTGCTGACCTCACAGCGCAATATGCCGAAGCAAACACTTTTAACGACTCGCTTCTGCTTCTGATGGGTGACATCTACACCGGTCTGGATTCAATCAATCAGCAGGAAGGACTCCTGTACAACACAGGGGGCGGCGAAGGAGTCGACCGCCGCGAAGAGATCCGCAAGAATCTCGCGTCTATCCGTGGCCGCCTTGCCGCCAACCGCGAGTTGCTCAATACACTTCAGGCCAAGGCTGCCGCTTCAGGCAAAGAAAATAGCGTGCTCAACAAGACTATCGAACAACTCAAGGCTCGTCTGGCAGAGCAGGATAACAAAATCAACCAACTCACGTCTGAACTTGAAAAGGCTAATGGCCGCATCACCGAACTCAATAATCAGGTAGCCGAAGGGGAACAGAAACTCGAAGAGGCAAACAATGCCACCGAAGTGGCTAAAGCCGAAGCGGTAGCCGCCGAAAACGAGGCTAACAAGGTGTACTACGCGATCGGCACCAACAAGGAACTCAAGAATCAAGGTCTCCTTGAGAAGAAATTCCTCGGCAGCACAAAAGTGCTCCAGGGCGACTTCAACCAGAACTACTTCACTGCCGCCGACAAGCGCACGCTCACAAGCATCCCCACCGGAGCGAAGAAGATTGAGATAAAGACCAATATGCCCGCCGGAAGTTACGAGATCGTAGGAGAGAAAGATCAGCCCAAGACTATCAAGATCACCAACCCGTCACAATTCTGGAGTCGCAGCCCCTATCTCGTAATCGAGGTTAAGAACTAATTGAAATTACAGGTAAATTTGTACCTACAAAGGATAGAATCCCCGGTGGTAAGTTGCCATCGGGGATTTCATCAGATACGGATATCAATTTAAATCAGATGAATATAGGATTAAGGAGAAAAGGATAATAAAGAGGAAAGAATAAAATGAGTGATAAGAGCAATATAGTGAAGAATATAATGATGAAGTCGCTGATGGCTGCGGCGGTGATTGGCAGTTTGGCGCTGAGCGGGTGCAAACCATCGGAGAAACACTACAAATCGGCCTACACCGCTGCGCTTGAGAAACGCGAACGCGACGAGGCACGTCGCCGGGAACTTCAGGCAGACCTCGGAGTGGACAAGACGGCGCTGCAGGATGTGGAGGATTCAGACGCGAAGATGATTACGATCTCCGATCCGGCGAGTGATGCTCAACTGAGCGTGAAGTCGAAATCCGCGAATTTCCACCGTGAAGATAATGTGAGAGGAGTGGTTGCATCCGTAGCCACGATGAAGATGGCGAGCAACGCCCGCTCACTGGCTGCGGATCTTGTGGCAGACGGATTTAAGAACGCAAGGATGGTGAGAAGCGGCGAAGAGTATATCGTGATCATCGAAGAAGGAGCGGATGCCGCCTCGCTGGCGCATACCATCAAGAAATTCCGTGATAAGAATCCGGGGTTTCCATATATGGGACAAGGTGAAATCGAAATTATCATCGCCCGATGATCAATCCTGAGTATTTAAGATGTAAAGGATGTGTGAGGAATAAATCATACATCCTTTAATCATATCCGGGAGGGGCAGAAGGGAAAAAAGGAAAAAGTGCTATTCCCGCACATCTGAAAATGGGATCGAATAGAGGGTAAAAGAGGGGTGGAATCAGAGAGAAAAAACGAAAATAGGGAAAAAAGAGTGTTAAAATCAAAAAAAAAAGGGAGTAAGGTATTGGAAAATTAAAAAAAATATTAAATTTGCGTTAATAAAAGTTTTAAGCAGCCCTGAGGCCTATCTGCGAGGGAGGCGCGGGGCGCGGAGAAACTGCCGAAAAAGCCAACTAAACCTAATGCCATGATCGATGACTATAAGTTAGATAACTTACCAAATCGACCAAAAACTAACCGAACAATAATTTAACAAGTCATAAACACATCAAGTATGAGAAAATTGTTTTTGCTCATGATTAGCGTGATGCTCACAGCGATAGGGCTTTATGCTCAGACGCATACGTATCACGGCACCATCCTTGACGCGGCTAACAACGAGCCGTTGATCGGTGCGACAATCATGCCTATCGGAGGAGGTCAGGGCACCGCCGCCGATATCGATGGCAACTTTACCATCACCGTTCCGGCCAAAGTAACAAAGGCCACTGTATCCTACGTCGGTTACCAGTCCAAGACAGTGGATCTGCACTCCGGCGAAATGGCAATCTATCTCGACTCATCAGCCACCTCGCTCGATGACGTTGTGGTAGTGGCATTCGGTACAGCAACCAAGGAATCACTTACCGGTTCAGTGGCAGTAGTAGGAGCCAAGGAGATTGAAGAGCGTCCCGTGACATCAGTGACAGCCGCTCTTGAAGGTAACGCTCCCGGTGTGCAGGTAAACAACTCAGTTGGCACACCCGGTTCATCACCCGATATCCGAATCCGCGGTTTCAACTCTATCAATGGTAGCAATGCTCCCCTCTACGTGGTAGACGGCGTTCCCTACAACGGCTCGCCCTCCGACCTTAACCCCGCCGATATTGAATCGATGTCAGTGCTTAAGGACGCCGCATCGGCAGCCCTTTACGGTAACAAGGGTGCCAACGGTGTGATCCTTATCACCACGAAGCGTGCCAAGAACGTAGGTAAGGTCGACGTCACCGCACAGATCCGTCAGGGTATGTACACCCGCGGTATCCCCTCATACGATCGTCTCGGCGCAGCCGACTGGATGCAGGTTGCATTCAACGGCATGGTGAACGGAGGCCTCTGGAGTGACGGCACCACCGCCCCCACCTTCGCTTCCCGCGGAGACGCTATAGCATATTACCGCAACAACTTTGTAGATGCATACTCCAAGACCAACATCTTCGGAGTGCCGAACGGCGACCTTTACGATGCAAACGGTACATTCATCGGCGGTCAGCCCCTCGCAGGCTATACCGACCTTGACTGGTGGGACACTGTAAGCGTCAAGTCAGGTTATCGCCAGGAATACAACGTCAACGCAGCAGGCGCTACTGACAAGTTCAATATCTTCGCATCAGTGGGCTATCTGAAAGAGCACGGTTACACAGTGCAGACAGACTTCGAGCGTTTCAACGGACGTCTGAATGCCAACTATAACCCCACCACATACCTGAAGATGGGTGTGAACCTCTCTGCAGTGCAGCAGAACCAGTCGTTCCAGGACATCGTTGCCGGTTCGGTCAACAACATCTTCAACACCATGTCGATGGCACCGGTGTTCCCGTACTACCGCCACAACGAAGACGGCAGCATTATGTATGATGAGTTCGGTCAGCCCATCTGGAACCAGACAGGTTATCTCGAAAACACCAATATCGGTTACACTTCACGTGCGGACAAGGCGAGCAACAAAGCTACTGTAGTAGACGGATCAATCTACGGCACAGCAGTGCTTCCCTATGACTTCGAGGTTACAGTACGCGGCACAATCCACCGCGACAAGACCAACAACTACAGTTATATGAACAACAAGATGGGTTCAGGTCTTGCTACCAACGGTGCGTTCACCTACCAATCCGCCGAATATAACTCACACACTTTCCTCCAGGAACTCAACTGGGGTCATGACTACGGTCTGCACCACGTTGACGTTCTTCTCCACCACGAGAATACCTCCTACAGCGAGGAAATGAATATGGCACGCTCGATCGATCAGCAGTTCCCCGACATCTACAACTTGTGGAACTTCGTGACTCCCGCCACCGCTACCGGTTCGATCGGTGAGACTCACGATGAATCATATCTCGGTCGTGGCCGCTATAACTACAATCAGAAATACTTCGGTGAGGTTTCAATCCGTCGCGACGGCACTTCACGCTTTGCCAAGAACAACCGTTGGGGTACATTCTGGAGTGTCGGTGCAAGTTGGGTTATCTCTAAGGAGAAATTCATGCAGGATCTCCTCTGGCTCGACTATTTGAAACTTCGTGCCGCTTACGGTTCGGTAGGAAACTGCTTCTCTGCATCAGCATACTCTTACTGGAGCATCTATGGCGACAATATGCCGCTCTATAACCCCAAGGACCAGAGCCTCATTTTCAATATCTCACCTGTGCAGATTGCATCAGACAATCTGAAATGGGAGGCCACCAAGACATTCGATATCGCTCTTGAAGGTTCACTCTGGAATGAGCGCTTCGGATTCTCCGTAGGCTACTTCAACAAGCAGAATGCCGATCTTATCTTCAACATGACGCTTCCTTCATCAGTAGGTACTCTCGGCAATCAGGGCCCCAACCCGTCAGTGACCACCAATATCGGACACATGCAGAACATCGGTTGGGAACTTGCTTTCAACGGCGATCTGATCCGCACTCCGGAATTCGTATGGAGCCTCTCGCTGGATGCTACAATCATGAAAAACAAAGTGCTCAAACTCCCCGAGCATAAGAATCAGATCAACGGCTCGCGTATTCTCTCCGAGGGTAGTTCGGTTTATGAGTTCTATCTCTATGACTGGGCAGGTGTAGACCAGATGACGGGTCAGAGCCTCTATCGTGTACATCCCGACTCATTCGACTTCATGACCTTCAACGAAGGCAACCAGACCTACGTATTCAACGAGGCCTCCTACAACACTGCTCTTGCAAATGCGCGTCGCGAAAATGCTCTCGTGGAATATGAAGGCAATCTCTACACCACCAACCCGAACTATGCAGGCCGTGTAAAAGCAGGTTCAGCCATTAACTCAGTTTACGGTTCGTTCGGCACTCAACTCTCTTGGAAGGGTATCAACCTCAGCGCACTCTTCACATACGGTCTCGGCGGTTACACTTACGACTCGAACTATCAGAATTTCATGACCATGAACGATAAGGCAAGTGCGCTCCATGTGGATATGCTCAAGGCCTGGAACGAGGCTCCCGCCGGAATGACTGCAGACTCACCCGGACGTATCGACCCGAACGGTGTGCCTCAGGTCAACCCCAAGACCAACTCCAATAACGTTGCAAGCAGTTCGCGCTTCCTGACTAAGAGCGACTACCTCGTATTCAAGAACCTTAATGTAAGTTATGACCTCCCCCGCAAGTGGGTTACACCGCTTCAACTTCAGAACATCAATATAGGTGTTTCTATCGACAACCTCTTCACTGCGACCCACCGCACAGGTATGAACCCGCAGCAGAGTTACACCGGAAGCCAGACACAGACTTACGTAACCGCACGAGTATTCTCATTCCAACTCGGCGCACGCTTCTGATAAGAGATCAGATGGGAGCCGCCATCGCCCGGCGGGGCGGCTCCTGAATAAAATACTATATATAATTTCCATTTCAACTAATCAAAATGAAAAATTCCATTATAAAGGGTCTTGCTTCAGTGCTCGCGGTGGCTTCTTTGGCATCGTGTAGTTCAGACTACCTTGAAGTGGCTCCGAAGACTGCTGTCACAGCCAATCTGGTACAGACCACCGAGAGCGGAGCGCAGGACGCAATGTATGGTCTCGCCCGCGCGATGTATTATCCCTACACCGGATCTGATGTGATGTCAATCCTCGGTGTGAACGGCGAGCCGTTTATCATGATGTTCTACGGCGACCTGTATGGTCAGGATTACTTCTCATATCTGTGGGGTTCGCAGATGGGTGCCAACTTCACATGGGAGACCAACCGTTCGCAGGCATCTTACGTTTGCCAGATCGGCTGGATGTATTGCTACAACCTCATCTCGCAAGCCAACCAGATTCTTGCCAATATCGATAATATCGACGGCAATCGTGACCGCCTTAACTTCATCAAGGCTCAGGCACTCACAATCCGTGCGCATGCTTACGTGCGTCTGCTTCAGATCTATGGTCCGCGCTGGGAGGATTCCAACAATGGCGAGGCTTACGTCTGCCCGTTGCGTCTGACACCCTCTACCGGTAATGCTCCGCTCGAAAAGATGTCTGTCGTGATCGCGGCCATCAAGAGCGACCTTGATGAAGCCCTCGAACTTTATGACGCGCGTCCGAACACTATAAACCGTTCCGGTGCATGGGAACCGGACGAGGATTGTGCACGCGGTGTCTATGCCCGTCTTGGTCTTCTTATCCATGACTATCCCGTAGCGCAGAAGATGGCTAAGGATGCCCGCGCTCCCTATCAATTGCTCACAGCCGAGCAGTATAAAGCAGGTTTTGCAGATGTGCAGTCATCCAACTATCTCTGGGCTAATCCCGTGGCTCCGACAGCCTATGGTCTCGGCTATTATGCACACGGTTCGTATTACGCTTGCCAGGGTCCGTACCCGACTGAATGGGAACTCGGTGCCGGCCAGATCAACTACGAACTCTATCGCCAGATCCCGAAGGGCGATATTCGTGCCGACCTCTTCTTCACTCCCGATAAGTTGACTAAGCCCACTCAGTTGCGCGAGTCTTCTTTCTGGAATGAAAATATATGTAATCCGGCTAACATGAACCTTACCGGCAATGCCAACATGAAGATTCAACTTCTTCAGTTCGGTACGAAGGCGATTCCCGGTGGCGACACCAAAAAGTTCGGTCAGCCCTACGTGTCCCGCTCAGGCGAACCCACCAACCCGATCATCGCATTCGGCGCTCAGTATAAGTTCTGGGGTCTGGATATGTATGGCACCAACTCTTTCCCCTACATGCGTGCTGAAGAGATGCTCCTCACCGAGGCTGAAGCCGCTTACTATAATGGGGACTATGCCACTGCCAAGTCTTGTCTGAATTCACTCCTTGAGTTGCGCAACCCGGGTCAGACCGTAGATGCACTCAGCGGTGATGCTCTCTTGGATCAGATCAAACTTCAGCGCCGTATCGAACTTTGGGGTGAAGGTCTCAGTTGGTTCGACCTCAAGCGCTGGAATCAGCCCATGATCCGCAATATTTGGGAGGCAGGCAATGTAAACTCAAACAATATCCCGGCTTCATTCAAACTCGAGAAGCAACCCACAGATCCGGCATGGCGCTTCACAGTGCCCCAGGCAGAATCGCAGTATAATACTGCAATCGATCGTTCGCTCATCGACTGATGCCTTCCGGAAGGTAAATAACGGATAGAAGTTATTACTTAAATATAGACAGGTGCGTCCCGGCAATCGGAGCCGGGACGCACTTTTCATATTTTCTTGGTTTTCCCATTTTCTTCGGTTTTTCCATTTTTCTTGGTTTTTATACATTTTCTTCAGGGGGAATGTAAACTCAGCAGAATGAGAAATAAGTTGAAAATGCAGTAGAGGAA
>CAMWSV010000064.1 GCA_947177015.1 uncultured Porphyromonadaceae bacterium | reverse complement strand
CATCCCATCACTCCCATTATTCCCACTCCTCCCATTACTCCCACTATAAGAATTCCTATTACGATAGGCAATCCTTGCCCTCGTCATCTCCTCTCGAATACCTCCACACTCAAGAAAGTCTCGTTTGGCTCGCTCAATCAAGCGTATCAGCAGATAGATCTCCTGATGGATTATTGTTATCGCAAGATTTGCGATAGTCTCATCCCCTCGCTGCGGAATAATCTCTCTATATAATGCCGATTCATTATGATTCCGACAAAATTCCCTAACCCTCCTTTGCTTATCTTCAGACCATATCATAAGATTCCTCACCCTAAGATAATCCTCATAGTCTGCCAATAACTCATCAAGACTCGCCTTAGCCACATTAAATAACTTTATCTCCGTTTCCCGTGAGGTTTTTGAAGCAGCCGAACCCTCTATGATATTTTGTTTGCAACTTCTAGCAGATTGAATCATCTGATCTACCGTACGATCTCCTCTGCTCAAAAATCTATGAGCAAAATGAAAAGTGATATCATATATACATTCCCCCTTCTTATATACTATCAATTTCCGATAGTCCCCTTTAGGTACGATAAAATTCGTATTCACATTTCAGTCTTTTTAGTTTGCTATCGGTGAAGTTTGATTCCGTATGGTTTACCGCTTTCGCCAAAAAGAAGTACGAAGTAGAAGCCGCGTGGCTGCGCTTCGAGGCTGATATGGGCTACGTTGGAGGTACCCCCGTAGGTGTGACGCCCCAGGTGACTTCCGTTGAGGTTATAAAGCATGGCGAGTTTGACATTCTCGGGCAAAAGAACATCGAAGTTTCCTCCTGCGATGTTTTTAACTACCGGTTTGTCTTCAGCAAGTTCCATGCGTCTTTCTTCAATTGAGGCGGTGGAGGGTTGGAAGTCTCTGAGATGATCGTTGATATACGAATCATAAAATTCAAATGCCGGCTCTTCCGGTTCGGCAGGGGCTGTATAAGTCACTTTGTCCATCACCGCTATCATTCTTTCACCAAGAAATTCAGCAGGCATCAGACGCGCATACCATTGATTCTCCCTGTCGAATCGGATTCGATAGTAATCACCCTTCTTGCCGTAAACTACAGCAGGAGTTAAATCCTGATGCCCGTTGACATAGCCAACCGCTACCCCGCCATTACTACGCAATTCAACATCGATAAGGTCCTTCCACTGTTCCGGGGTGTAAAACATTGAGTATTCCCCATCACGCGACGTATCTTCGGAAGCAAGAATATTTTCAAGGTTCGTCCACGCTTCATCCACACTGAAATTGGAGTCGAATGACTCGTATGGTGCCATGAGAGTCTTCTTCACAAATGCCGGATAGTCATTCCACGCCTCGACTGCCTCTTCCGGCACTCGCGAGTCGTAGCGGATGAGTTCGATATCACGTGCGTAACTTTCCAGCCAGTTCTTCTCGGATTCATCCATTTTGTCGGGATCGAAATTCTCCTTCAGACTATATGCCAAAATCGGGAACGTCTTATTTTCTGCAGAAATGATTACAAATCCGCCCCGAGGCTGATTATATACATAAAAGGGTGTGAAGAGACGATCTGTAGTAAGTCGCTTGCCATTATATACCATCTTGACCGGAGCACTCTGATCATTATATACCTGATTGAAAAATTCCCGAGCCATTGTCATAGCCTGCTTCTGAGTCACCGTCTCTGCCGAAATCTCAACAGAGAAGAATGTCGCAATCGCTACTGCAGCAATACCAAACATCCGGCATACGCCTCCGGAAATTCTATTGTTATATTTAGATTGAGAGAATTTTTTCATATCATCAGTACGATTAATCGGAGATATTCTGAAACCTTTTATTCAGGCTAATATCGAGGTTAAATCTTATCAAGGGAGTAAGACCATAATATCAGACTCCTTATAATCAGACTCCTCACTATTTAATCAGACTCCTCACTATTTAGACTCATCCGATATTAATAAGATTAACGGGCGAAGTCAAATTTCTCTTCGACCCCACCCGTTATATCTATATAACGCTTTTTGGCTATGATTTATTCCACTTGCGCAAGATTTTATTCTTCTGCGCTGAGAATTTCTGAAGTTTCCACTTCTTCGCGTTCCTGAGCAGATTCAGCAACATTGGGAAGTTCGAGACCGAGATGCTTCTTACGGTCTACAATCTTGAGGTAAAGGCCGATAAAGAGAGCAGCCACCCCGAGGCAGGCGAGCATCACGAGCGCCCAGGTATAATTGTAACTTACTGATGCCACTTCTTCAGTCATCTTGCCGGCGGCTACCTGTGCTTCGATATCAGTGTTGGTAGAGGTCAGCACCTTACCGATCAACATCGGGAAGAGCCAGAGTCCGATATTCTGAATCCAGAAAATAAGGGCGTATGCCGAACCGATAATCTTGGCATCTACGAGTTTAGGAACCGAGGGCCACAATGATGCGGGCACGAGAGAGAAACTTGCACCAAGCACAAGGATTGTGACGTATGCCACAATCACACCTCCTGCTGCGTTACCTTTAAACATAGGGAGGATGAAGGCGAAGGTGAGGTGGCAGGCAATGAGCAGAAGCGAACCTAACACAAGCATTGAGGCAGCCTTACCCTTATAGTCTACAAATTTACCGAGAATAGGGGTAATACCCACAGCAAGGAGTGGGAACACAGCGAATATTGCGCCTGCACTCTGTTTCTGATAACCCATCCAGCAATACACCACAAGGCTGATGATCGACACAGCGAAGAGCAGAATCTTCATACCCTTGTTTTTGGCAAAGTTTCCTGCAAAGGCAGTGGCAGCCACCACGAGCATAATCACATACTGGATATATGTCACAGCATCCGTGGTCCAGAATGAACCCTCAGGCAGAGGTGAAAATTCGATATTACACTGCAGCATATTTACAGCGTACTTCTGGAAGGGGAAAATAGCAGAGTAATAGAGCACGCAGAGCAGAGCCACAAGCCAGAATCCGAGACTCGACAAGATTTTGCCTATATCGGATATCTTGAAGGGTTCATCCTTTTCTTCTGCCTCGCCACTCTGCGCATCGAGTTTGCGATCCATAAAGAAGTAGACGATAAACATGATCATCGCAATCATGAGGAGCACGACACCGAATGCTACCGAACGGCTCACATTTACTGTGCCGCCAAGTTCCGCAAACATCGGCGAGAAGATCATACAGGTAGCCACGCCCAGGCGTGCGAGTGCCATCTCCGAGCCCATCGCGAGTGCCATCTCTCTACCCTTAAACCACTTCACAATACCACGGCTTACAGTGATACCCGCCATCTCGACACCGCAACCGAAGATCATGAAACCTACGGCTGAAAGTTTTGCCGATGCCGGCATCCCTTCGTAGAAGGGTGAAACTCCGAGTTCATCGAATACGGGTATATAATTAAGGTGATTGGTAAACCATACGTCGAGCGCACTGCCGATAAACGCATCGGTGAGTGCATACCAGTTGATTACAGCGCCTATGAGCATCACTGCCCCGGAGAGCAACGCCGTGAAGCGAACACCCATCTTGTCGAGGATAATGCCCGCGAAGATAAGGAAGAAGATAAATACGTTAAGGAACGTCTCGGAGCCCTGCATCGTACCGAAGGCTGTGGAGTCCCAGCCGCGAGTGGATTGCAGAAGGTCTTTGATCGGTGACAAAACGTCCATGAACACGTAGGAGCAGAACATGGCAAACGCCAATAGTCCCAGTGCGGTCCAACGTGCCCAGGCTTTGTCTCTGAGAATTTCATGCTGTCCGGCGGGAGCAGCATTTTTTATTGCAACTTGTGCCATTGATTATTAAGTTTAGTTAGAATTTTTCTGTATCTAATTTTTCTGTATCTTTTGCCCAAGTAAGTTTGAAAAATAATACCGATCGTTGCCAATCAATTGCCGGATTATTTTAATATAACCTAATTTTAAAAACTTACTTAAACTTATTTAAATATGCTTATAATTCGCAAAAGTAATAAAAATTAATGAAAAATAGATGAATACCAATATAAAAATATTTACCCCGCAAGGATTACATCCTGACAATTCTCAGGCTGCATCACTTGCAGGGTAGTATTTTTGACAGTATGTCTGTTACGTTGGTTTTATCAGATCTCTTTGCCGTGTTCGAGAAGGAGTGTCATCGACGGGCGGTCGCAAACTTCTGCGGGACCGAAATACTGAATCGGGCCGGGATACTGATAGAGTGTATTGAGGGCGAGTGTCTCGCGCATGGACGCATACTTGAGATAGGGACGACCGTTAAGGTTGACAAGCGCCTTCTGGATTACGGGTTTCATCTTGCCGTGACGGCGTTCCATATTCATCATCATCGTGATGGGGATACCGCCTGCAATCCAGTTCTCAGTGTGGTCGGTCAGATTGCGTACGCTCGACATGTAGCCGGTGAGCCCCGAGTTGATCAGCATCGCAGCGTTGTAGCCGAGGGCGTAGGTGTAGTCAGCATCGAAATTTGTAGGGTCAGCGCAACGTCCTTCATAACCGAAGAAGTGGTGCTGAGCCGCAAATTTGCCGCTGTACTGTCCATCTTCAGCCATCTCTTCAAGACGCTTTGCCACCATTTCAGAGAGAAGGCTTTCTGTCTCGATCAGAGATACCTGCACGTTGCCGTGGCTGTCGCGATCAAGGCTGAGTTGGAGGGCGATGTTCTTCGGGAGTGATTTGTAGAGTTCGCCGCAGTCGGGAGTGAGGTAACTGTGGATACAGTGGAGTTTCTCCATCTCTTCCATACCTTCGAGTTCCTCAGCGTGCTCAACGAGTACTTCGTTAAGTTCGGCGATAAGTTTCTTCATTGAGGGGATAAACTCGATTAGGCCTTCGGGAACGAGTACCGTACCGAAGTTCCAGCCGAGTTTCGCACGCTCTGCCACAACGTAGCAGATCTGGCTCACGATGTTGTCGAGAGTCATACGCTTTGCAGCCACTTCCTCAGAGATAAGGCAGACGTTGGGCTGAGTCTCAAGCGCACATTCGAGTGCGATGTGAGAAGCCGAACGCCCCATCAGTTTGATGAAATGATAATATTTCTTCGCTGAGTTACAGTCACGCTGGATGTTACCGATAACTTCCGAATATACCTTGCAGGCTGTGTCGAAACCGAATGAAGTCTCAATCCATTCGTTCTTAAGGTCACCGTCGATTGTCTTGGGCACACCGATTACCTGCACGTCGGCACCTTTAGCCTTGTAATACTCTGCCAATACGGCGGCGTTGGTGTTGGAGTCATCGCCACCGATAATTACGAGAGCCTTGATATTGAGTTCCTTAAGAATCTTAAGACCGGCATCAAACTGCTCGGGAGTTTCGAGTTTGGTTCTTCCTGAACCGATAATGTCGAAACCACCCGTATTGCGGTATTCCTTTATATAGGCTGCGGTGAGTTCCATATACTGGTGATTGATGAATCCGCTGGGTCCCATGAGGAAGCCATAGAGTCGGCACTCCTTGTTGAGGCTCTTGATGCCGTCGAAGATACCACTCACAACGTTGTGTCCGCCGGGAGCCTGACCACCTGAAAGGATAATTCCCACATTGAAGGGCTCTTCAACTCGCTCGGGCTTGTCGTTGCTTTCGAATTCTACTACCGGCAGACCGTAGGTGTTGGGAAATAACTGCTTTATTTCCGCCTGATCCGCTACTGATTCTGTAGGATTGCCTACCTTAAGTTTCACCGGGCCCTGAAGAGCCTTGGGAAGTTTGGGCTGATATTCCGCCCGAACTCGCTGAAGTGCACTTTTTTTCATCTTTTTTTGCCTTATAATCTTTTTCACCTCTTCTCCGGGATACGTCTGTTTTTTGCCTTAAGTCCACGCACGAAGAAGGTTATTTATTATCAGTATGTAATTTGTCTGCAAATTTACGAAATTTTTCCCTTTTCGCCAAAGGATTTTTGCATAATCATCTCCGCATTTGCCAAATCTTCAGGGGTGTCGATGCCGATATTTTCTTTTTCACTCTCCGCTACCTTTATATTGTAGCCGTTTTCGAGCCAGCGCAGTTGTTCGAGCGATTCTTCCGTTTCGAGCGGACTCTTGGGTAGTGCGCTGATTTCGCGTAGTGTATCAGAACGGTAACCATAGATTCCGATGTGGGTGAAAAATTTATGACAACGCGGCCATTCCTGCTCTTTCACTCCACGAAGATAGGGTATCACACTGCGCGAGAAATAGAGCGCTCTTCCGGAGGGGGATTTCACGAGTTTGACAAGGTTCGGGTCGGCAAGTCCGGCGTAGGTGGATGTGGCAGGATAGACTCTGCCCAATGTGGCTATATCGGTAGAGGCGTCTTCAAAACATTGTTCAAGATCGTGAATCTGTTCGGGGTCGATAAAGGGTTCATCTCCCTGCACATTTATCACTACATCATATTTCTCACCGGTGAGTGATTCTATCCGGTCGAGGGCTTCGCACACTCTGTCGGTTCCGCTCTGATGGTCGGATCGTGTCATTACTGCCAGGTATCCGGCATCTTTCACAGTTGTAAAAATCCGTTCGTCGTCAGTAGCCACGACGCCCGGATAACCCGCCTCCGCAATTCTATCCATCACTCGCAATATAATTTCTCTCCCCCCGAGTTTCGCAAGGGGTTTGCCGGGGAATCGCGTTGATGCGTAGCGTGCCGGTGTTATCACGATTGTCTTCATACTATATCAAAATTCCTCTTTTATTTACCAATTTTTCACAAAATTAATGTATTTCTCAAAACTTTTATTAACTTTGGGAATATTTATAGCAGTATAATTTATTTATCCCTGGGTATAAATTGAATATACAGACTGAATCTAACCATTTTTCACCGATATGCTCAATATTACATATTACCGATTCCATTCCATCATATTGGGAGTGTTGTCGCTGACTGCGGGAATCGCAGATATTTCTGCAGCGCCTATAACTCCGGATGAGGCGGCTGCAGAGGCTTCTTCGTTCCTCAACGTTACACCCGCACAGGGCAATTTAATGCGTGCCCCGGCTTCGGCTTCTTCCCTTTCGCTCGCCTACACCGCCGAAAGCAATGGCAAGCCTCTCTATTATATTTTCAACCATGCCGACGGATTTGTGATCGTATCGGCGGATACACGCTTCAATACCATTCTGGGATATTCCGATTCGGGACGTTTCGATGAGTCAAGAATTCCGGATAACATGAAGACTTGGCTCGCAGGATATGCCGGCGAAATCAGTCATTATATGGGCGTATTGCCGGAAAATCCGCAGATTGCGGGTCAGTTGCGTGCTTCGGCTGTGCGCACTCCGATTGAGCCGTTGGTGAAGACCAAATGGAATCAGGATAATCCGTACAATCTTCTGTGTCCTGTAGATAATCGCGGTGGACGCGCGGTGACAGGGTGTGTAGCCACTGCCTACGCTCAGATAATGAAATATCATGAGTGGCCACGCAATCCGGCCGGCAGCAGCGGCGGGGTGGATTTCTCAGGCACTCTCTACACATGGCGTAATATGCTGGATGAATATATTCCCGGCGAGTACAGCGCCACTCAGTCGAATGCCGTAGCCACCCTGATGCGCCAGTGCGGAGCGGCGGTCGATATGCAGTATTCCTCATGGATGAGCGGAGCCTATAGTTTTGACGTGCAGACTGCCCTGACGCGATATTTCAAATATGCCCCGGATCTGAAAATGCTTTGGAAGGATTATATCCCGCAAAAGGAGTGGGCTTCAATTATCTACGCTGAATTGGCGGCGGGCAGACCGGTATATTATTCCGGTTCGTCGCCTCAGGGAGGCCATGCCTTCGTATGCGACGGATATTCCGAAAATGAATATTTCCATTTCAACTGGGGCTGGGGCGGCTATGAGGATGGCTATTATCTTCTCTCGGCATTGAATCCCGCTGCGGGTGGTGCCGGTTCGTTTGAGGGGGGCTACACTTCCAATCAGTCTGTCATCATCAATATCCATCCCGGCACTGATACGTCTGAACCCACCCAGTCCGCTCTGATTTCAAATGGAGGTTTTTATCACGTCTCCGGCAATAATTATGCCATTATGGATAGCGGCAAGGAGGTGGATCTGGTATATAATCCTTTAGGATACACTCAGAAGGTACAGATCGGTCTGGAGATAACATCGGTGAATAATGATATGACCCCGGTATACGACATCTGCGGAACACCTCTGGAACTTGAGTCTATGTATGGCTTTCTGTCTGTCACCGGTGCTCCCCTCCCCTCACTTCCCGATGGTGAATATAAGGTTTCGTTAGTGTATCGTTGTCCTGATGCCGGCGATGAATGGCAACCCGTGCTGATACCTATCGGCAAACAGAATTACGTATCGGTGAAGATAGCAGGGGGTAAAGCCACATTCTCCAATCCCGGACCCGATAGAGATACTTTACCTCAACTCATATTCGGAAGTCCTCAGTTCACTCCGGAGGTTTACGGCAATCTCCCCATTGCCGTGCGTCTGCCGGTGGTGAATGTCGGTAAAGGCGACTTCTTCGGCAATCTTGGCGTGACACTCTCCAATGACAACGATGAATTTGCCAACTTCGGTTCGAGTTACGATTATTACAGTATTCCGGCAGAGACATCTCGCAATATCGACATCACTTTCTTCGATAAACTCACTCCCGGCACTTACTCCCTTTCTATTCTCGATATGAACGGCATTGAATATGCCGATGGAGTTAAGATTAACGTGAAGGATACCTCAGTCTCTGCTCCGGAGGGTGACATAGTTATCAGCGAGATGACTCCGTCGTTCGTCACTTCCGGACGACCTTCGCCCATTAATATCACTGTGAAAAATTCATCCTTCACCACTTTGGATGTGGAGGTTGAGTTTGAAGTGATGGATTCTGATTTCTCAATCGTCAAAAGCCTGCCTGAATCCCTTTCCGCTTCAATTCCGGGCAGTGCTTCGCAACGTGAAGTAGTAAGCCCGTTCGATTTCGGACTTCAGCCGGGTCAATACTATCTCCGCGCAATCGACAGCAACGGCAAACCGCTGTCGGAACCCTCACCGCTGATCGTAACCTCTGCCGTGCTGCAACACAACGGCATCTCCTATATCGTCACCTCCGAGGCAGATCGCCACGCGATGATTGTGGCTCCGGAGGGGGATGCTTATACCGGAAATATCGAAATTCCTGCCTCAATCGATGGCTATAGCATAACCGGCATACGAAATGACGCGTTCACGTTTGCTGATGTGCGCCGCGTTTCTCTCCCCGCTTCGATATCCGATCTGCAGCCGGGCACTTTTTACAGCGATAATAATCTGAGCCAAATCTCCTTTAACACAGAGTCAGTGATTCCCTACAAAGCGGAGATCTTCAATCCTGACAATGAAGCAAATATCTGGCTCAATATGCCACAGGAGGTGATTAATCAGTGGATGTCTCTCGAAGGATGGAATAAGTTCCGTTCTCCGGCATGGTATATCACTGCAGAGGATGGCGTAGAGATCACCGATGGACTCTCCATCAACCCTGCCACCGGACTCCCCTACGCGCCCTACCGCATGAATTTCAACACACCGCTAAGCCTGAGTCTCAAAACCCTTAACGGACAAAATGTGTTTGTAATAGTAGTGCTCAATGGCGAGTGGATCCGCTATGAAGTGATAGATCCCTCCACGACCGTGCTCAAACTTCCCGCTCCGGGATTCTTCTCTACGGGCAGAGTCAGTCTGGCTCCCACTGATGAGGCTGTATATGTCGACGCGCCGGCCGCACTCCCTGAAGATGTGACCATCTACTCCATCGATGGCAGACTCATCGCCAAAGATGTGGCGCCCGAAACGGTGAATTCACTTCAGAAAGGTCTGTATATCGTCAACGGAAGGAAGATTCTCGTGAAATAATATTTCGTATCAGTATTATTTTATGATACCATATTGCCGGGAATAGTCTTCTGTTCCCGGCAATTAATTTTGAATAAATCCATATTATGCGACAGATACTTGATTTTCTCACTGCACTGCGCAGTAATAATAACAGGGAATGGTTTAATACCCACAAGGATGAGTATCTCCTAGTGAAACAGAAAATCGAATCTTTTACTGCAGAACTAATTGAGATACTTAAAGGAATCGAACCGGAGGCGAGTATGCTCCGCCCTTCGGATTGTCTATACCGTATTTACCGCGACACCCGATTTTCTACTGATAAGACTCCATATAAGACCCATATCGGAATCTATCTCAACCCTAAAGGGGGAAAGAAAAGCGAGTATTGCGGCTATTACGTACACATCGAACCGGGCGATTGCTTCGTGGCAGGCGGAAGTTGGTGGCCACCCGCTCCCCTGCTCAAAGCCATCCGTAAGGATATTTATGACAATGCCGAAGAGTATCTCGGAATTATCAACAATCCTGATTTCAAGGCAAAATTCCCGAGTGTCGGTGATGATTTCCTTAAGACCTCCCCGAAGGGTTATCCGAAGGACTGGGAATACATCGATTTACTCAAACCACGTTCATTTACTGCTTTCACCAAAATCCCGGAGCGCACATTGACTTCAAAAGGGCTTCTAAAAGTAATCCGGGAGGACTTCGATCTGCTGAAACCTTTCAACGATTTCTTCAATTTTACAATCGATGAAAATCCGGAATTGGCTTTCTGCCGCCCACGCCGTGAGAAGTAACGAGAGAAGTAATTTTACCGGATTTTATATTGTTGCAAGAGTTTTTATCAAAAAAATTAAAAAAAATTTTGTAGATTAAAAAATTATACCTAACTTTGCAACGCAAATAAGGGA
>CAMWSV010000063.1 GCA_947177015.1 uncultured Porphyromonadaceae bacterium | reverse complement strand
GCGAAGATACGCCGTGCCGGCATAGAAGTGGAATTTTAAGGCATACGATATGATTACTCCCCCAAGTATATCTCCGGGCGATAGGATAGCCATCATCTCCCCTGCCACTGAGGTGAAACCCTTCTGGGTGGAGGGAGCCGTGGAGCAACTCGAAGCCTTCGGCTACGTCCCCGTGGTGATGCCCCACGCGCTGGGGTGCACCTGCGGCACATTCGCCGCCACCGATGCCGACCGCCTCGCCGACCTCCGCGCGGCACTCGCCGACCCCGACATCAAAGCCATCCTGTGCGCGCGCGGCGGCTACGGATGCAATCACCTCCTGAGTACCGCACTCGAAACTCTCGTCAGGGAGAATCCGAAATGGATAGTAGGATTCAGCGATATCTCCGCTCTCCACGCCCTCTGGCAGAAAGCCGGCGTGAAATCCATTCACGCCTCAATGGCTAAGCAACTCACCCTATTCGACATCGCCTCCCGCTCAGCACAGATCCGCGAAGCCGCCGCGCCGGAAACCCCTTCCGATGCCATGGAGATGGAGCAAATCCGCCTCTGCACCCGCATCATGCTCTCGATTATGGAAGGATATAAGGATGAAGTGTCGCTTGCCGCCGATACGCCTGAATGGTGTATCGAAGGGGAAGCCTGCGGAGAGATAGCGGGAGGAAATCTCGCCGTGCTCAACGGTCTCGCCGCCACCCCCTGGGATATTCTCGCGCCCCGCTATCTGCGCGGCAAGATACTCTTTCTCGAAGATGTGGGGGAAAAGATCTATCAGGTGGAAAGAATGCTCAAACGCCTGCAGTTGGCGGGGGTATTCGAGGCTGTGGCAGGCGTGGTGTTCGGTAAATTCACCGACTATCGCCCCGACCGCAACTTCCCCTCGATGGAAGCCATGATAGCCTGCCGCCTCACCGAATGGGGAGTGAAATGCCCCGTAGCCACCGGTTTCCCCATCGGGCATGTGAGTTTCAACCTCCCGGTGGTGGAGGGAGCCACGGCGCGCCTTACGGTGAGCGCCGGAGTGTGCCGGCTCTCCTATCAGCCGCAATAGGGTGCTCTTCTTCCCTCTGTACCCTCATTAAAAATTCACTTTATAAGCGAAAGGATTGTCGGTTTTCCGTTTCAGAATACGAATTTTTTAGTAAATTCGCATTATGAAACCGAAAACCGAACTTATACTCCTCAACATATCGGGTCCGGACCGCAGCGGTATCACTGCGTCGCTGACCGAAATCCTCGCCGACCATGATGCGCAGATACTCGACATCGGGCAGGCAGACATCCATCACACCCTCTCGCTCGGCATCCTGATCAAGACGCGCAGCGACCGCAGCGGCAACATCCTGAAGGAACTCCTCTTCAAGACGCGCGACCTGCATGTGCAGGTATCCTTTGACATAGTGTCGGAAGAGGCTTACGAAGAGTGGGTGAGCCGTCAGGGCAAAGGGCGTTATATCGTCACACTGCTCGGACGCGAGATCACACCGCGCCAGATCTCGGAAGTGGCTAAAATCATATCGCAGCAGGGGCTGAATATCGAGACCATCACCCGCCTCACGGGGCGTATGCCCCTCGACGAGAGCCGGCAGCCCCTCACCAAGCGCTGTATCGAACTCTCCGTGCGCGGCACACCCGCCGACCGCGAAGCCATGCAGTCAGACTTCATGCGCCTGGCGGCAGACCTCAACTTCGACATCTCCTTTCAGGAAGATACGATGTATCGCCGCTCGCGCCGCCTGATATGCTTCGATATGGACTCCACGCTGATACGCACCGAGGTAATCGACGAACTCGCCGACCGCGCCGGGGTGGGCGCCGAGGTGCGCGCCATCACCGAATCAGCCATGCGCGGCGAAATCGACTTCAAAGAGAGTTTCACGCGCCGCGTGGCGCTCCTCAAGGGGCTCGATGTGAGCGTAATGAAGGAAATCGCCGAAAATCTGCCCATCACCGAGGGGGTGGAGCGCATGATGACGGTGCTGAAACGCTCCGGATACAAGACCGCCATCCTTTCCGGCGGATTCACCTACTTCGGCGAATACCTCAAGCATAAATTCGGTTTCGACTACGTATATGCCAACGAACTCGAAGTGGGCGCCGACGGCAAACTCACCGGTCGCTACCTCGGGGATATCGTCGACGGCCGCCGCAAGAAAGAACTGCTCAAACTCCTGGCGCAGGTAGAGAACATCAACATCGCGCAGACCATTGCCGTGGGCGACGGCGCCAACGACCTCCCCATGCTCTCCACCGCCGGACTCGGCATAGCCTTCCATGCCAAACCCAAGGTGAAGGCGGAAGCCTCGCAGAGCATCTCCACGATAGGCATCGACGGAGTGCTCTACTTCCTCGGATTTAAAGATTCATATATCGAGACCACCGAAAGCAAATAAAGGGGGCCCCATAATAAACTCATTATAAATAACCCTGACAGGAATTATGGTAAAGAAATACGATTATCTCGTAATCGGAGCCGGCGTAGCCGGCATGAGTTTCGCTCTCAAAGTGGCACGTCATGCCAAAGTGGCGCTTATCTGCAAGACCACCCTCGAAGAAGCCAACACTTACCTCGCCCAGGGAGGTGTGGCAAGCGTCACCAACCTCGAAGTCGACGATTTTGACAAGCATATTCATGACACTATGGTAGCCGGCGACTGGCTCTCGGACAGGAATGCCGTGGAAATCGTGGTGCGCAACGCGCCGGACGGCATCCGCTTCCTCGTGGACAACGGCGTAAACTTCGACCGCAACGAAAACGGCGACTACGACCTTCACCGCGAAGGGGGACACTCGGAATTCCGCATCCTCCATCATGCCGACAACACCGGCGCCGAAATCCAGACCAGTCTGATAGAGAGCGTGCGCTCCAACCCCGATATCGACGTCTTCGAGCATCACTTCGCCGTGGAGATCATCACCCAGCACCATCTGGGCAAGATCGTGACGCGACGCACCCCCGACATCACCTGCTACGGAGCCTATATACTCAACGAAGCCACCGGCGAAGTAGCCACTTTCCTGGCCAAAGCCACCGTCATGGCCACCGGAGGTGTGGGAGCCGTCTACACCACCACCACCAACCCGCTCGTAGCCACCGGCGACGGCATCGCCATGACCTACCGCGCCAAAGGCACCGTGGCTGACATGGAATTCATACAGTTTCACCCCACCGCCCTGTATAATCCCGGCGACCGCCCCTCATTCCTCATCACCGAGGCCATGCGCGGCTACGGAGCAGTGCTCCGCAACCTCGACGGCTCCGAATTCATGCATAAATACGACCCCCGCCTGAGTCTTGCGCCACGCGACATCGTGGCGCGTGCCATCGACTCCGAAATGAAACTCCACGGCACAGACCACGTCTTCCTCGACGTGACACACAAAGACCCCGAGGAGACTCGCCGCCACTTCCCGAATATCTACGAGAAGTGCCTTTCGTTAGGCATCGACATCACCAAGGATATGATTCCCGTGGCGCCCGCCGCCCACTACCTCTGTGGCGGCATCAAGGTAGACGGCAACGGCGAATCCTCAATCAAGCGCCTTTACGCCATCGGAGAGTGCTCATGCACCGGACTGCACGGAGGCAACCGCCTTGCCTCCAACTCACTCATTGAAGCCGTGGTATATGCCGACGCCGCCGCCCGCCATTCGCTCGAAGCGATCAGCGGCTACGACTTCCGCAACGACGTGCCCGAATGGAACGACGCCGGCACCGCTCACCCCGAAGAGATGGTGCTCATCACCCAATCTGCCAAGGAAGTAAACCAGATCATGGGTTATTACGTTGGTATCGTAAGGTCTGACCTGAGATTGAAACGCGCCTGGAATCGCCTCGATATCCTCTATGAGGAGACCGAAAAACTCTTCAAGGTGTCCACCCCCTCGCGCGCGCTATGCGAATTGCGCAATATGATCAACGTGGCGTATCTCATTATGCGTCAGGCTATGGAGCGCAAGGAGAGCCGTGGGCTGCACTTCACCGTAGATTATCCCCGCACAGCCCCGGTGGAACTCGACCGTGAGTCGTGACTCTCTCTCCCCTTCCCCCCCCGGCAGGTGTGCTGTCACCGGCCCGCTCCCCATCTTCCCCCTCCGATATTATATAAAAGATGACAGATATAAAAAAAATATTACTTAAATCAGGCGTAGCCGCGACAGTGCTTCTGTCGGCGGCCGCTTTCGCCTCTGCCGGGCAGGCGCCCGAAGAGAAAGTCCTGAGCCATGATGAAGCCTACAGCCGCAACCTCGCGGTGTTCAACGCCCTCACCCGCGAACTCGAAGAGAACTACGTAGACTCAATCCGTACCGACGAGGCTTTCAAGGCCGCGATCCGAAGCATGCTCTCCACAGTAGACCCCTACACGGAATATTACTCCTACGATGACAAAGAGGCGCTCACACATCTCACCACCGGCTCATACGGCGGCATCGGTTCATTCATCCAGGGACGCGACGGCGGCATCACCGTGATTTCCGAACCCATCGTCAACTCCCCCGCTGCCAAAGCCGGACTCCGTCCCGGCGATAAGATACTGCGCGTGGACAGCGTCGACGTCGTGGGCACCACCACCGACCGCACCTCCGCCCTGCTCAAGGGGCAGCCGGGAACCCCGGTCAACGTTCGCGTCAACCGCCCCTACGCCGAAGGGGACTCGATCCTTGACTTCACGATAATCCGCGAGAAGGTCACTAATCCCAGTGTGTCCTGGAGCGGTGTCATCAACGGCGATGTGGGATATGTCAAACTCGACCAGTTTATCGAAAGTTCAGCCGAAGAAGTGGGCAATGCTCTCGAATCATTCAAGGCGGATCCCAACGTGAAATCCGTGATTCTCGACCTCCGCGCCAACGGCGGCGGACTCGTGGAGGCAGCCATTGACATCCTCGGCAATTTCCTCCCGAAAGGCACCGAAGTGCTCCGCACCCGCGGCAAGAACGGCTCCAACGAAAAAATCTACAAGACGCGCCATACTCCGCTGCTCCCCGACATCCCCGTAGTTGTGCTTATCGACGGCGGATCGGCATCGGCATCCGAAATCACCGCCGGTGCGCTTCAGGACCTCGACCGCGCCGTATTGGTAGGCTCGCGCAGTTACGGCAAGGGACTCGTGCAGGGCACCCGTCCGCTCCCCTACAGCGCGCTCCTCAAGGTGACTCTCGCCAAATACTATACCCCCTCGGGCAGATTGATTCAGGCTCTCGACTACTCTCGCCGCAATCCCGACGGCAGTGTGGCGCGTACGCCCGATTCCCTCACCAACGTCTATCACACCGCGGCAGGGCGCGAAGTGCGCGACGGCGGCGGCCTGCAGCCCGATTCCGTAGTGGACTGGGGCACTTCCACAGCCCTCGTCTACGGACTCGTGATGGGCCACCACGTCTTTGACTACGCCACAAAATATGTAGCCACACACCCAGCCCCCGATGCGCCCGAAAAGGTGGTGCTCACCGATGAGGACTTTGCTGACTTCGCCAACTCCATCGACGCCTCCACCTTCAAATACGATAAACTCTGCAACACCATCATCGACCAGTTGCGCGAGACCGCCGAGGCGGAGGGTTATCTCAACGACGACGTCAAAGCCACCATCACCCAACTCGAAAAACAACTCGACCACGACCTCAAGAGCGACATCTTCTCCAAGCGTCAGCAGATCGAGGAATACATCACCGAGGAGATAGCCTCCCGATACTTCCCGGGCTACGGCCGTACGCGCCGTCAGATAGAGACTGACAAGGGTGTGGCAAAGGCTGTGGAAATCCTCCATAATCCTCCCCTCTATAATTCTATCCTGAAGAAAAAATAAGACATTCAAATGTAAATATCGGAGGGTTAGAGCCGGCATAGCCCGTCAACTCATAAACCCTCATCAACTCCCATCAACTCATAAACTTCCACTTCCGCATTTGCGGAAGTGGATTAATCATAAAAAATGACTCTCAAGGAAGCGGATAATCTTTTTGCCACCCCCTCGCGGATGGAAACTCTCGCACACGCCTTTGCCGATAAGAAGCGGCGGCGCGTGCACCTCCACGGTCTGCCGGGGAGCGCGCCCGCCATGCTCTTCGCCAATCTTCCAAAGCGCCGCCTGCCCTATCTTATAGTGGCAGACGATGAGGAGGCAGCCGGGTATCTGTATCACGACCTCTGCCACATCTGCGGAAATCCCGCCGAGGTGGCAGTCTTCCCCAGCGGCTATAAGCGCCATATCAAGTATGGCCAGCCGGATGCCCCGGCTCGCATACTGCGCACGGAAACCCTCGACGCCATCCACGACCGCAAGACTCTGCGCTGGGTGGTGACCTCCCCCGATGCCCTCGCCGAGAAAGTGCCGCTTCCCGCCGAACTCGCCTCCTCCACACTCCGCATTGTATCCGGAGCCAAGGATGTGATGAGCGATACCCTGCGCCGGCTGCGCGAACTCGGATTCAAGGAGACGGATTACGTCTACGAACCCGGACAGTTTGCCCGACGCGGCTCGATTCTCGACGTATTCTCCTACTCCTTCGAATACCCTTACCGTATAGACTATTTCGACGATGAAATCGACTCCATTCGTGCCTTCGATGTGGAGACGCAACTCTCGATAGAGCGTGTGGCCGAAATATCAATCATTCCTGCCGATGTGGCTGACTCGGATGCCGATGCCGGGGTGTCACTCCCCGAATTTATGCTCTCGCTGCTCCCCAAGGGGAAGAGCGCGCCCGGCAAGGATGAACTCCTTATCATCTCCCGATCCATGCAGTTCACTATCGATCGCGTCAGATCCATCTGCAATGAGCAATTCTCCGAATCAGCGCTGATAGCCGATGAAGGGGACTCCGACGCGATGAAGAAACTCGTGGATTTCCCGAAGTTTGAAGCCACCGTCCGCGATGCCAAGACGGTGGATTATTCCGGCGGTGAGGGTCCGCAGCAGAGCAATGACGGGTCTGTGCTGCATATCGACTACCTCTGCTCGCTCCAGACGCTCTATCACAAGAATTTCACCCTCATAGCCGATTCCTTCACCCGTTTCCTCGCCGATGGATATGAGATTTACATCCTTTCGGACTCGGCGCTGCAGACCGATCGCCTGCGCGATATCTTCGAGGAGCGCAAGGATCAAATCCGATTCACCCCCGTGGCGAATACCATCCACGAAGGATTCATCGACCACGAAATGAAGCGCTGCTTCTTTACCGATCATCAGATTTTCGACCGTTTCCATAAGTTCAGTCTGCGCTCTGACAAGGCCCGCAGCGGCAAACTCGCTCTCTCGCTCAAGGAATTGAACCAGATCGAGGCGGGTGATTATATAGTGCACGTCGACCACGGCATCGGGCGCTTCGGCGGGTTGATAAAGACTTCCGTCAATGGCAGACCCCAGGAGATGATCAAACTCCTCTATCAGAACGACGACATCATCCTCGTCAGCATCCACGCGCTCCATAAACTCTCTAAATACCGCGCCAAGGAGGGAGTGCCACCCAAGATTTCCAAACTCGGCACCGGAGCCTGGCAGCGCATCAAGGATAAGACCAAGCAGAAGATGAAGGATATGGCGCGCGACCTGATCCGCCTCTATGCGGCGCGCCGCGAGGAACAGGGATTCCGTTTCTCGCCCGATTCATATCTGCAGCATGAACTGGAGGCCTCCTTCGCCTACGAGGATACCCCCGACCAGTTGAAAGCCACCGCCGACATCAAGGCGGATATGGAGTCGCCGCGTCCGATGGATCGCCTCGTATGCGGCGATGTGGGGTTCGGCAAGACGGAACTCGCCGTGCGCGCCGCCTTCAAGGCGGCCGCCGATTCGAAACAGACCGCCGTGCTGGTGCCCACAACAGTGCTCGCCATGCAGCACTATCACACCTTCAAGGAGCGCCTGAAAGACCTCCCCGTGCGCGTCGAGTTCATATCGCGCGCACGCAAACCAAAAGAGGTGAAGCAGATTCTTGCCGACCTCGCCGAGGGGAAAGTGGATATCCTTATCGGCACCCACAAACTTATCGGAAAGCAGGTCAAATTCAAAGACCTCGGGCTGCTCATCGTGGATGAGGAGCAAAAATTCGGCGTGGCGGTAAAGGAAAAACTCAAGCAACTGAAGGTGAACGTCGACACCCTCACCATGTCTGCCACCCCGATACCGCGTACGCTCCAGTTCTCGCTGATGGGGGCGCGCGACCTGTCATCGCTCAATACGCCGCCCGCCAACCGCCAGCCTATTCTGACCACCGTCTCCGGGTTTGACGATGATGTGGTGGCTGAGGCGGTGAATTTCGAACTCAGCCGCAACGGGCAGGTATTCTTCATCTCAAACCGCATCAATAACCTCGCGGATATCGAGGCGCGTCTGAAGCGTCTGATCCCGGGTATCCGCGTGGTCACCGCCCACGGACAGATGCCTCCCGAACAACTCGAAAAGGCCATCATCGACTTCGCCGCCCATGACTATGACGTGCTCCTCTCCACCACCATCGTGGAGAACGGCATCGATATGCCCAACGTGAACACCATCATCATCGACAACGCCCAGAACTTCGGTCTGTCGGAACTGCATCAGTTGCGCGGACGCGTGGGCAGAAGCAGCCGCAAGGCTTTCTGCTATCTGCTCGTGCCCCCCGGGCTGCCGCTGACGCCGGTGGCGCGCCGCCGCCTGCAGGCCATCGAATCTTTCGCCGACCTCGGCTCCGGCATACATATCGCCATGCAGGACCTCGATATCCGAGGCGCCGGCAACCTGCTCGGCGCCGAACAGAGCGGCTTCATCGCCGACCTCGGTTATGAGGCTTATCAGAAGATACTTAAGGAGGCGGTGATGGAACTCCGCACCGAGGAATTCTCCGACTCTTTCAGCGATATGACCCGCGATGCGGGCGAGGATACCGAATTCGTGGCAGACTGCGTCATCGAGAGCGATCTGGAATTGCGCCTACCCCCCGAATATGTGCCCCAGGAGAGCGAACGTATATCCCTCTATCAGCGCCTCGACAATATGGAGAAGGTGGAGGATACCGACCGCTTCGCCGAACATCTCCGCGACCGCTTCGGCGAGATACCGCTCACCGCTTCGGAATTGATCAAGGTAGTGCCGCTGCGCATCACTGCACGCCGGCTCGGTATAGAGCGCCTTACGCTCAAGGGGGGCAAGATGTATCTCTATTTCGTGGGCGACGACAACAAAGCCTACTACCAGTCTCCGGCTTTCGGCAGGGTGCTCACCTATCTGCAGCAGAACTTCCGCCGCGCCGCCCTCCGCGAAATCAAAGGGAAGCGCTCCCTCCTCATCGACGGCGTAGACACCGTGAGCGAAGCCCTCACCATCCTCACCCAAATCCAATCCCTCACCCCGGCAAAATAAAGGCCTCACCCGGCAAAATAAAGGCCTCTCCCGGCAAAATAAAGGCCTCTCCCGGCAAAATAAAATAAAGGACTCTCCCGGCAAGTAAATACTCTCACTTCTCGTTATCAATCAATGCTTTTTCTTTTTTATAGGGTTCCGGCGGTAGCCGGAATAATCCATAGTTCCCATAAAATTCAATCATTTATGAAAATCCAATCCCTCCTTTTCTCCCTCCTCGCCCTCATGATTCTCTCATCCGGGCAGACAGTATCCGCCGAGCGCACTCTCCCCGCTATCCTCGACGGATCAATGACCCTCTACGACTTCTCAGCCGTAGAACCCTCCGCCATCCCCGACACCCTCACCCCGGTGCATATCTCCTACATAGCGCGCCACGGCGCACGCTATCTCACCTCCGAAAGCAAAATCCTCAGCGTAGAGAAAATCCTGAATCATGCCAAAGCCAACGGTACTCTCACAGCCGCGGGCCGCGACTGCCTTAAACTCATGGAGCAGGTGCGCACCGCCACCGCCGGCCGCTGGGGCTTGCTCTCTCCCATAGGTAAAGAGCAGGAGATACGTCTCGGCAAGGAGATGGTGCAGATGTATCCGCAGATCTTCGGCACGAATCGTGTGGCAGAGCCTGCAGTGACGGCAGTCAGTTCATACGTGCCCCGGGTGATCGAGACCATGGATCACTTCATTATCCCCCTCGCGGAATCCACCGAAGGTATCAGCATCTCCACCTCCTCAGGCAGACGCTACGACCATCTCACCCGCTTCTTCGTAGCCGACCCTGACTACGCCGCCTGGCGCGAACACGGCGACTGGAAGGCGATCTACGATCGCTTCGTAGCCGAGACAATCCCCGTAGCGCCCGCTCAGCGACTCGCAGGCACTAATTCCGGACTCAGCGATAAAGAACTCCGCCGACTCGTCTACGACCTCTACAAAGTGCTTCAGGGACTGCGTGCAATGGGACTCCCCGCGCCCACCGACCGCTGGATGAGCGAAACTGAATACGCCGCCTGCTGGCAAGCCACCAATCTCGAAAAATACTTCCAATACTCCATCTCCACCCTCTCCACCATCCCGGCTCAAGGTGCCTCGCAGGTACTCTTCCACCTGCTGCAGACCCAGACCGCCCTTGAAAACGCCCTGACCTCCGGACTCTCCCAATCCTCCCATACCTCCAACTCCCATACTTCCCAATCCTCCCAAAACTTTCTCCTCTCCCGGCTCTCAGATTCCTTCGGCCTTGATGGAATCTTCGGCCACGCCGAGACCCTGCTTCCGATCTTCTCTCTCTTAGGAGTTCCCGGCGCCACAGCCCTCCCCGATGATTGGAAGGATCTTCCGGCGGTATGGAGCGATGCCGATCTCACCCCTCTTGCCGCCAACCTCGCCATCATCTACTCCACAGACTCCCGCGGCAACCTCCACGCCTCCATGCGCCTCAACGGCCGCAACGTCTCCCCCATCAACGACCCGGCATGCCTTACAG
>CAMWSV010000062.1 GCA_947177015.1 uncultured Porphyromonadaceae bacterium | reverse complement strand
AACGTCTAATAAAATCCGAGTTTTTGCGTTATACTACATGGAGGCTCTCCTCCGTGGAGTATAAACGGACTCAAAGACCAATATAACCGATATGAAAAAGGAAGAAATCAAGGAATTAAGCATTCAGGAACTGAAAGCCGCTATAGAGGCTGCAGAGAAGGCTTATCGTGAATTGAAAGTAGCGCACGCGATATCTCCCATCGACAATCCCTCAAAGATCACAAAGGATCGCAAAGAGATTGCCCGACTGAAGACAGTGTTGCGCCAGAAGGAACTTGCCGAGGCAACTTCCAAGTAACTCATCCGTCCCGAAAAGATTTTTAAAAAATGGAAGAAAAGAGACATTTAAGAAAAGAGAGAATCGGGGTTGTTTCGAGCAACAAGTGCGACAAGACAATCACTGTCGAAATCAAATGGAAAGAGAAACACCCGATCTATGGTAAGTTTGTCAATAAGACAAAGAAGTATCATGCTCATGACGAGAACAACGAGTGCTCAATCGGCGATACAGTGCGCCTGATGGAGACCCGTCCGTTGAGCAAGACCAAGAGATGGAGACTCGTAGAAATAATCGAAAAAGTTAAGTAACTATGATCCAGAGTGAATCACGTTTGACAGTTGCAGATAACAGTGGTGCGAAAGAAGCGCTCTGCATTCATGTACTTGGTGGCACAGGCCGCCGTTATGCTTCGGTTGGCGACATTATCGTCGTGACAGTTAAGAGCACCATCCCTTCGTCTGACGTTAAGAAGGGTACAGTAAGCAAGGCTGTTGTAGTACGCACAAAGAAGGAAGTACGTCGTCCCGACGGCAGTTACATCCGCTTTGACGACAACGCATGCGTTCTTCTTAATAACGCCGGTGAACTTCGCGGCACCCGTATCTTCGGTCCCGTAGCACGTGAACTTCGTGCCACAAACATGAAGATCGTGTCGTTGGCTCCGGAAGTACTTTAATAAAGTCTTAAACACAGCACAAACAATGGCAAAATTACATATAAAGAAGGGCGATACGGTCTATGTCAACTCCGGCAACGATAAGGGTAAGACAGGCCGCGTGCTCGAAGTGTTCCCGAAGAAGGAACGCGCTATTGTAGAGGGCATCAATATCATCTCCAAGAGCATGAAGCCCAATGCAAAATATCCTCAGGGAGGAATCATCAAAATGGAAGCCCCGCTTCATATCTCAAAATTGAACCCGCTGGATCCCAAGACCGGAAAACCGACACGTGTGGGCCGCAAACTCAATGAAGCAGGTAAATTGGTAAGAATCGCTAAAAAATCTGGAGAGGAGATCAAATAATGAGCACTACACTTGGTAACGACTATAAGGAACGCATCGTTCCTGAACTTCAGAAGGAGTTCAATTACAGCACAGTGATGCAGGTGCCCCGTCTTGAAAAGATCGTAATCAACCAGGGTCTCGGCGCTGCCACTCAGGATAAGAAACTCATCGAGACAGCCATCAACGAGTTGACCGCCATCACCGGTCAGAAGGCTGTGCCGACACTTTCTAAGAAGGATATCTCAAACTTCAAACTTCGTAAGAAGATGCCTATCGGCGCAATGGTAACTCTGCGCCAGGACAAGATGTATGAATTCCTCGAGCGTCTGGTGAAGGTTGCCCTTCCCCGTATCCGCGACTTCAAGGGTATCAACTCCAAACTCGACGGCCGCGGTAACTACACACTCGGTATTCAGGAGCAGATCATCTTCCCCGAAATCAACATCGATAACGTACCGAAACTTCAGGGTATGAACATCACATTCGTGACATCAGCACCCACCGACGAAGAGGGCTTCGCACTCCTCAAGAAGTTCGGTCTTCCCTTCAAACACGAAAAATAATAACCCTCGAAAGATATGGCAAAAGAATCAATGAAGGCGCGCGAAGTAAAGCGCCAGAAGATGGTGGCCAAATACGCTGAGAAGAAAGCTGCTCTCAAGAAGGCTGCATTGGCCGACGCCGAGGGTAACATCGACTACGAAGCGCTCACCAAACTTCAGAAACTTCCGAAGAATGCTTCCAAGGTACGTCTCCACAACCGTTGTGAGATCACCGGCCGTCCGAAAGGCTACATGCGTCAGTTCGGTATTTCACGTATCCAGTTCCGTGAAATGGCATCTGCCGGCCTCATCCCCGGTGTGAAGAAGGCAAGTTGGTAATCCGCTTAGCGATTATAAGCACAACTTTAAATAATGAAATACTCTCTGCGCTATTCGCAGGGAGTATTTCTGCATATAAGATAATAATAATATCCTGTACTGAAAAATAGGGGTATCAGGAGCGTAAAATAGGATTTCAAACGGGATAAATGCGTAAATGAGGGTATATAAACGTTATAAAGGCTAAAAAAAGAGCGTAAAATTTTGATATATCGGAAATTCCATTTATCTTTGTAAAGTTTTTGAGTTTATTGGCAAAGTAACGCTTGCCGATAGGCGCATAAACTTATGAGAGTATTAAATATTGTTCAGAAAATCTGAATCAATTTAACAATCAAAAAAATGACTGATCCAATTGCAGATTATTTGACGAGATTGAGAAACGCCATTCACGCCGGACACCGCGTGGTGGAGGTTCCCTCATCAAAGATGAAAAGGGAGATCACAAAGATCCTTTTCGACCAGGGCTACATCCTGAACTACAAGTTTGAGGAAGGCCAGAATCCGCAGGGCACAATTAAGATTGCCTTGAAGTATGATCCGATCGACAAAGTAAGTGCGATCAAAAATCTTCACCGCGTATCGCGTCCGGGTTTGCGTCAGTATACGGGCTACAAAGACATGCCCCGCGTATTGAACGGCCTCGGCATCGCGATTCTCTCTACATCGAGAGGTGTAATGACCAATAAGGAAGCCAAAGAGCAGAAGATTGGTGGAGAAGTATTGTGTTACGTATATTAATTAAAAGGAGGTATCAGAAATGTCAAGAATAGGTAAAGCCCCGATTGAGATACCTGCCGGCGTAACCGTACAGGTAAATGGAAATGTAGTGACAGTAAAGGGCCCCAAGGGTGAATTGTCACAAGAGATCAACCCCGACATCCACGTTGCAGTAGAAGACGGCCACGTAGTAGTGACCCGCCCCGATGACGAACGTGAACACCGCGCGCAGCACGGTCTCTATCGTGCTCTTATTCACAACATGGTGGTAGGTGTATCAGAGGGTTATAAGAAAGAGATGGAACTCGTAGGTGTAGGTTACCGCGCGACTTCAACCGGCCAGGTATTGGAACTCGCACTCGGTTTCTCACACGCCATCTTCATCAAACTTCCTAAAGAGATAAAGGTAGAGGCGAAGTCAGAGCGTAACAAGAATCCTCTTATCATTCTTGAGAGCGCTGACAAGCAATTACTTGGTCAGGTTTGCGCCAAGATTCGTTCACTCCGTAAGCCGGAGCCCTACAAGGGTAAAGGTATCAAGTTTGTGGGTGAGATCATTCGTCGCAAGTCCGGCAAATCTGCAAACGCTAAATAAAATAAGTTAGGAAGCAATGGTAACTAAAATAGCAAGAAGAAATAAAATTAAGACCCGCATCCGCGGGAAAATTTCCGGCACTGCAGAGCGTCCCCGCATGAGTGTATTCCGCTCAAACAAGGCTATCTACGTGCAGGTAATCGATGATTTGGCAGGCAACACAATCGTGGCTGCCTCATCGAAGGGTCTTGAAGGCGGCACCAAATCTGAGGTTGCAGCCAAAGTAGGTGCCGAAATTGCCAAGAAGGCACTTGAGAAAGGTATCACAACTGTCGTATTTGACCGTAACGGCTACTTATACCACGGCAGAGTAAAATCATTGGCCGATGCTGCTCGCGAGGCCGGTCTTAAATTCTAAAATAAGTCATGGCAAAGAATAACAGAGTAAAATCTACAAATGATCTTGACCTGAAGGACCGCCTGGTTGCCATCAACCGCGTTACAAAGGTGACCAAGGGTGGCCGTGCTTTCAGTTTCGCAGCAATCGTAGTTGTGGGCAATGAAGACGGCGTAATCGGCTGGGGTCTCGGTAAGGCCAATGAAGTACAGGCTGCAATCGCTAAAGGCGTAGAGACAGCGAAGAAGAATCTTATCCGAGTTCCCATACACAAAGGTACAATTCCTCACGAGCAGGCAGCGAAATTCGGTGGCAGCCGTATCTTCCTCAAGCCCGCATCCGAAGGTACCGGTGTTAAGGCAGGTGGTGCAATGCGTGCCGTACTCGAAAGTGTCGGTATCACAGACGTGCTCGCAAAGTCAAAGGGTTCATCCAACCCCCACAACCTTGTGAAGGCAACAATTCAGGCTCTCTCCGAACTTCGTTCACCGGCACAGGTGGCTGCTGCACGTGGCGTGTCGGTAGAAAAAGTTTTTAACGGCAAATAAGAACAATTTCAGACATGGCACAAATAGCAATCAAGCAGATCAAGAGCCGAATCAACTGTCCGGCAGTGCAGAAGCGCACACTGGATGCACTCGGCTTGAAGAAGATGAATCATACGGTAGTACACGAAGATAACGCTTCGATCCGCGGTATGGTAAAGGCTGTGGCCCATCTTGTAGCAGTTACAACGATCTAATTAAAAGTAAGAAAAGACAATGGAACTTCATAATCTTCAACCTGCTCCCGGAAGCAATAAGAAGAACAAACGTGTAGGTCGCGGTCCGGGCAGCGGATACGGTGGCACATCTACTCGTGGCCACAAGGGTGCAAAATCACGTTCCGGCTATAGCCGGAAGATCGGCTTCGAAGGTGGCCAGATGCCTCTTCAGCGCCGTGTGCCCAAATTCGGCTTCAAGAACATCAACCGCAAGGTTTACAAGGCTATCAATCTCGATGCACTTGAGGCGCTTGCTGAAGCAAAGAATCTTGAAAAGATCAACGTTGAGGAACTTCGCAATGCCGGATTGGTTGCAAAGAATGCTCTCGTTAAGATTCTCGGCAACGGCGCACTCACCCGTAAAATCGAAGTTGAAGCCGACGCGTTCTCCGCTAAGGCAGAGGCTGCAATCACAGCGGCCGGCGGCAGCGTAGTCAAAAAATAAAAGTTAACCAATGGGATTTACTCAAACAATTAAAAATATCTGGAGTGTCGAAGACCTTCGCCATCGTATCGGCATCACATTGCTGCTGGTGGTGATATATCGCTTCGGTTGCTACGTAGTGCTCCCCGGCATCAATCCGGACTCACTCATGGCGCTGAAGAATTTCACTTCAGACGGCCTTATGCAACTTCTCGATATGTTCTCGGGCGGTGCATTCTCTCAGGCTTCAATCTTTGCACTCGGCATTATGCCCTATATCACTGCATCGATCGTGATCCAGTTGCTCGGCATGGTGCTCCCCGCATTCCAGAAAATGCAGCGTGAGGGTGAGAGCGGCCGTATGAAGTTGAACCAGTACACTCGTTATCTCACAGTGCTGATCCTCCTTCTTCAGGGACCTGCGTATCTGATGAACCTGAAATATCAGGTCACCGCGGCAGGCGGCTATGTGGATATGGGTTTCTGGACAGTGGCCTTCATGACAATCGTACTCGCTGCAGGCTCCATGTTTATCATGTGGCTCGGTGAGCGTATCGACCAGAAGGGTGTAGGCAACGGTATTTCGTTTATCATCCTTATCGGTATTATCGCCCGCCTTCCTGAAGCATTCTTCCAGGAGTTCACACAGCGTCTGTTGAATTCAGCAGGTGGTGGTCTTGTGATCTTCCTCTTGGAAATCGTAGTGCTTCTCGCCGTGATTGCCGGCGCAGTACTTCTCGTGCAGGGTACCCGCAAGGTTCCCGTGCAGTACGCCAAGCGAGTTGTCGGCAATAAGCAGTATGGTGGTGCACGCCAGTATATCCCCCTGAAAGTGAATGCTGCCGGCGTAATGCCGATCATCTTCGCTCAGGCTATTATGTTTATTCCTGTGACTGTAGCAGGCTTCTCCACCGACCACACCGGATTCTGGGGATCTCTGACAAATATGTATAGTTGGACTTACAATATCATCTACTTCCTGATGATCGTAGCCTTCACATATTTCTATACGGCTATCACAGTGCGTCCGCAGCAGATGGCTGAGGACATGAAGCGCAACAACGGGTTCATTCCCGGCATCAAGCCCGGTAAGCCCACAGTGGAATATCTCGACAGCATCATGTCGCGTATCACGCTTCCCGGATCTATTTTCCTTGGAGTAGTTGCAATTCTGCCCTCGATCGCCTATGTCTGCGGTCTTAACAGAAGTTTCGCCCAATTCTTCGGTGGTACATCATTGTTGATTCTCGTAGGTGTAATCCTTGATACCCTGCGTATCATCGAGGGCCACTTGCTTATGCGTCACTACGACGGCCTGATGAAAGACGGCCGTATACAGGGTCGCACTACCGGCAAAGGTGTGTTCTAAGAATGGCTGATTGCAAAGAGTTTAGATTATAGAAATTACTGAAGTAATGATTTATCTCCAGACACCGGAAGAAATTGAATTGTCGCGCGCCGCTTGCGATCTGGTTAGCCGCACGCTCGGCGAAGTGGCCAAATGGGTCGCTCCCGGCATCACGACACTTCGGCTGGATACCATAGCACGCGAGTTTATCCTTGATAACGGGGGTAAACCCGCTTGCTTGGGCTACGGTGGATTTCCCGGCACCTTGTGTATCGAGGTGAATGAGATGGTGGTGCATGGCTTCCCGTCGAACTATGTGCTCCGTGAGGGAGATATCATCGGCACTGACTGCGTTGTGGAACTGAACGGCATGCATGGCGACAGTTGCTATACATTCGCAGTGGGCGAGATAGATGAGAAGACGAAGCGTCTTCTCGAGGTGACCAAGGAATCGTTATATAAGGGTATCGAGGTGGCCCGCGGTGGAAAGCGTATTGGCGATATTGCCAACGCTGTGCAGACCTGTTGCGAGCACGCCGGCTACAGCGTAGTCAGGGAGATGTGCGGACATGGCATAGGCCATAAGATGCATGAAGACCCCGAAGTGCCCAACTACGGCAGACGCGGCACCGGTCCGGTGCTGAAGCCGAATATGATGATCTGTATCGAACCGATGATCAATCTCGGAAGCAAGAATATAGTGATAGAGCGCGACGGATGGCAATGCCGCACACGCGACAGAAAGCCCTCTGCCCACTTCGAGCACCAGATTCTTATCACTCCCGAAGAGCCGGAGATTCTGACCACCTTCCGCTATGTGGAGGAAGCGTTGAAATCCAAATCGGTAAATCAATAATCGATAACTCTCAACAACCCATAGAAAAAAGAAATGGCAAAACAAGCAGCAATCGAAATCGATGGAGTAATTCTCGAAGCGTTATCGAATGCCATGTTCAAGGTAGAACTTGAAAACGGCCATGAGATCACAGCCCACATCTCGGGCAAGATGAGAATGCACTACATCAAGATTCTTCCCGGCGACAAGGTAAAAGTAGAGATGTCGCCCTACGACTTGAGTAAAGGAAGAATTGCTTTCAGATATAAATAACCATAACGACATCAAATATATGAAAGTAAGAGCATCAATCAAAAAGCGCACACCGGACAGCAAGATTGTACGCCGGAAAGGTCGCCTTTATGTAATCAACAAGAAGAACCCGAAGTTGAAACAACGTCAGGGATAAAAATTCACCTTAGCAAATAAAAGTATCATAGAAATATGGCAGTAAGAATAGTCGGCGTAGATTTGCCGCAGAACAAGCGAGGCGAAATTGCCTTGACATACATCTTCGGAATTGGCCGAAGCGCAGCCAATTCGATTCTTAGCAAGGCCGGTGTCGACAAAGACATCAAGGTAAAAGACTGGACAGACGACCAGGCAGCCGCAGTGCGTGAAGTCATTCAGGCAGAACATAAGGTAGAAGGTGATCTCCGCACAGAGATCCAACTCAACATCAAACGCCTTATGGATATCGGTTGCTACCGTGGCATCCGTCACCGTATCGGTCTTCCCGTGCGTGGTCAGAGCACCAAGAACAATGCCCGCACACGTAAGGGACGTAAGAAAACTGTTGCTAATAAGAAGAAAGCTACTAAATAAAATTGAATCATGGCAAAAAAGACAGTCGCAGCAAAGAAGAGAAATGTCAAGGTTGACGCAATGGGTCAACTCCACGTACATTCTTCTTTCAACAACATCATCGTGTGTCTTGCCAACTCAGAAGGTCAGGTTATCTCCTGGTCGTCTGCCGGCAAGATGGGATTCCGTGGCTCCAAGAAGAACACTCCGTATGCAGCCCAGATGGCAGCCCAGGATTGCGCAAAGGTAGCCTACGATCTTGGTCTCCGTAAAGTGAAGGCTTACGTCAAGGGTCCGGGCAATGGTCGTGAAAGTGCAATCCGCACAGTACACGGTGCCGGCATTGAAGTAGTAGAGATTATCGACGTTACTCCGCTGCCCCACAACGGATGTCGTCCTCCGAAGAGAAGAAGAGTTTAATATAAGATAACTTATAAATTCGGAGATAACCCCGATAACTCAATTCATCTCAATACAAAAGATCCGACCTAAACCGCAGTATTGACGGATATTGTGAAGATTCTGACTGCGAATAGACTGTCACAAAAAATGATGTCGTCGCCTTCTTCCGAAATGAGCGGAAATAAAGATTCTCGTGAGAGAATGGATAATACGCTCGGGCGAAGCGAATCAGATGGTAACTTTCTCTCGACAGTCGCGGCTGCGCAGCCTCAGAAGAAAGCAAGATCGATCGGCAAGACAGGCGGAAGGTCAAAGCAAAAGATAAAATAAAATGGCAAGATACACAGGTCCCAAATCAAAGATCGCACGTAAATTCGGCGAAGCCATCTATGGCGAGGATAAAGTTCTGGCAAAGAAGAACTACCCGCCGGGTCAGCATGGTGTAAACCGTCGCAGAAAAACTTCGGAATATGGTATTCAGTTGCGCGAGAAGCAGAAGGCTAAATACACTTACGGAGTATTGGAACGTCAGTTCCGCAATCTTTTCGAGAAGGCAGCCCGCACCAAGGGTATCACCGGTGAGGTACTTCTTCAACTTCTCGAAAGCCGTCTTGACAACGTAGTATATCGTCTTGGTATCGCTCCGACACGTCCGGCTGCGCGCCAGTTAGTGCTCCACAAGCATATCACAGTCAACGGCAAAGTTGTCAACATCGCATCATATCAGGTTAAGCCCGGCGACGTAATCGCAGTTCGCGAGAAGTCAAAGTCACTCGAAGTGATTGCTGACGCACTTGCAGGCTTCAACCACAGCAAGTATCCCTGGATAGAGTGGGACGAAAGTTCTAAGAGCGGTCGTTTCCTTCACGTACCTACCCGCGAGGATATCCCCGAGACAATTAAGGAACAGTTGATTGTCGAGTTGTATTCTAAATAATAAACAATAGAGACCAATGGCAATTTTAGCATTTCAAAAGCCCGAAAAGGTCATAATGCTTGAGGATAACAATTCATTCGGCAAGTTTGAATTCCGTCCGCTTGAACCGGGTTACGGCCAGACGATTGGCAACGCCTTGCGACGCATCCTCCTTTCGTCGCTTAGTGGCTTTGCGATCAATTCGATCAAGATCGAAGGCGTGGCTCATGAACTTGACACAATCCCCGGTGTTAAAGAGGATGTGACTAATATAATCCTCAATCTGAAGCAGGTACGCTTCAAGCAATTGACCTTGGACATCGAAGCTGAAAAAGCCGAGGTGACCGTATCGGGAACAGATGTCTTTACCGCGGGCGACCTTGGTAAGGTATTGACCGGCTTCGAGGTTCTGAATCCGGAGTTGGTGATCTGCCATCTTGACCCGTCAACGAGTTTCAAGATGGAATTCACGATCAATAAGGGACGTGGTTGGGTTCCTGCCGACGAGAATCGCGAGATGATCGGTGACGCAGATCCCGCCGTGATCGCTATCGACTCGATCTATACTCCCATCAAGAACGTGAAGTATGCCGTAGAAAACTATCGAGTAGAGCAGAAGACTGACTATGAGAAACTGCTTATCGAGGTTACCACAGATGGCTCTATTCTCCCGAAAGATGCCCTTAAGGAAGCAGCGAAGATCCTGATCCATCACTTCCTCCTTTTCTCAGATGAGAAGATGACTATGGAAGCGCGTCAGGATGAGGATGCTGAAGAATTCGATGAGGAAGTTCTGAAGATGCGTCAACTTCTTAAGACTAAACTCTCAGACATGGATCTGAGCGTTCGCGCGCTCAACTGCTTGAAGAGCGCAGAAGTTGAGACACTCGGTGAACTCGTAGTGTTCAACAAGAACGACCTCTTAAAGTTCCGTAACTTCGGACGTAAGTCACTTACAGAACTTGACGAACTTCTTGCCAACCTGAACCTTAATTTCGGGATGGACATCTCCAAATATAAATTAGATAAAGACTAAAAAGCGATGAGACATAATAAAAAATTCAATCACCTCAGCCGCAAGAAAGGCCATCGCGAAGCGCTTTTGTCAAACATGGCGATCTCTCTGATCATGCACAAGCGCATCTTCACTACTGTGGCCAAGGCTAAGGCTCTGCGTGTATTTGCTGAGCCCATCATTACCCGCAGCAAGAAGGACGACATGCAGAACCGTCGTCTCGTATTCAGTTACCTCCAGAATAAGGAGGCTGTGAAGGAACTTTTCGGCCCCATCGCCGAGAAGGTTGCAGAACGTCCCGGTGGATACCTCCGTATCCTCAAGACCGGTCATCGTCTCGGTGACAACGCTGAGATGTGCATGATCGAGTTCGTAGACTTTAACGAGGCTATGCTCGAAGCAGGCGCTACCAAGAAGAAAGCAACTCGCCGTTCACGCAAGAAATCTACTGCATCTGCAGCAGAGGCTACCGCAGCCGAAACTCCCGCAGCAGAGTAATCCCCACCATAGGATTCCGGATAAAAAAGGCACTCCGAATTTCGGAGTGCCTTTTTTATATACTTTTATTTG
>CAMWSV010000061.1 GCA_947177015.1 uncultured Porphyromonadaceae bacterium | reverse complement strand
GCTTTATAGAAAGGATCTCGTGCTGACAAGATATATAGAATTTAAAAATAAATATGGCTCAGAAACCGTCAATTCCCAAAGGTACACGCGATTTTTCAGCAATTGAGATGTCGCGTCGTAATTATATTTTCGATACTATCCGTGAGGCGTTTCGCCTATTCGGTTATAAGCAGATTGAAACCCCTGCCATGGAGAATCTATCCACTCTTATGGGTAAATATGGCGAGGAGGGTGATAAACTCCTCTTCAAGATTCTTAACTCGGGCGACTTTATGCGCAGTGTGAAGCCTGAAGACCTCGAATCAAACAATTTGCCGCGTCTCACCAATGAAATGTGCGAGAAAGGTCTCCGTTATGACCTCACGGTGCCCTTTGCCCGCTTCGTAGTGCAACATCGAGGCGAATTGCAGATGCCCTTCAAGCGATTCCAGATTCAGCCGGTGTGGCGTGCGGATCGTCCGCAGAAGGGGCGTTATCGCGAGTTTTATCAGTGCGATGCTGATGTGGTGGGGAGCGAATCGCTGAATAATGAGGTAGAACTCCTCTCGCTCATAGACTATGTGATGGAGCGTCTCGGAATCAATGTCACTATCAAAGTAAACAACCGTAAAGTTCTCGCCGGAATCGCTGAAGTGCTCGATGCCGCCGATCAACTGACTGATATTACTGTAGCAATCGATAAAATCGACAAAATCGGACTTGAAAACGTAAATAAGGAATTGGTTGAAAAAGGACTGAACGAGGATGCTGTCAAGCGTCTCGAACCGATTCTTACCCTTTCGGGCAGCAACGAAGAAAAACTTCATAAACTCGAAGAGATTCTTGCATCATCTGAGGAAGGCAAGAAGGGTATCGAGGAATTGCGTGCCGTACTTAACGGCATCGCTTCTCTCGATCCGAAGGCTGTAGTGGAACTCGACGTGTCTCTGGCTCGCGGTCTAAATTACTATACGGGCACCATCATTGAAGTCAAGGCGAGAGATGTGGAAATCGGGAGTATCACCGGTGGCGGTCGGTATGATAATCTTACGGGAGTGTTCGGTATGCCGGGGCTCTCAGGTGTAGGTATATCGTTCGGCGCGGACAGAATCTACGATGTGCTTAACCAACTCAACCTCTATCCTTCGGAACTCTCCGCCTCTGTAAAGGTACTCTTCATTAACTTCGGCGATAAAGAAGCGGCACGTGCCATGCAGTTGGTGGCGATGCTTCGCAAAAATGGTATAAGTGCCCAACTCTATCCCGATGCCGTGAAGATGAAGAAGCAGATGGCGTATGCCAATAGTGAGAATGTGCCATACGTAGCGATGATAGGGGAGAACGAAATTGCTACCGGCACGGTGGCTCTTAAAAATATGACTTCCGGCGAACAGAACACCCTTTCCCCTGAAGAGATGATCGCCGTGCTTAAGGATAATTAAAATGAAAGAACTTATCACAGAATCGGAATTCCTGTATCGTCAGCCGTGTGCCCCTAAAAAGACACCCACCGATAAATATTACTATCGACTCTGCAATCGCCTTGCAGATATGTGTATCCGCGAGAAACTTCTTGCCGACTGGCCGGAGATGATGCTCAAGCGTGTCTTGCTAGGAGTGGTGGATTATTTTCAGGATATTCTCACCGACAGCGGCATATTTAGATCATTTTGTGAGGAGCATCGCAGACTTTATGGATGTTGGCTCCCCTTTTATGAAACTAACGAGGATAACTATATCCCTCACGAACTCAATCCGGAGGATGTGAGATTTGTTATCTGGTACACTATCGCGATGTATTCCGAGGGGGATGACCGCAGACTTGATCCGATGGACGCAAGAATACTCGAAGCGGCCGAGAAGATTCATAAGGAACTTAATACACTTTATGATGATGCTGATACTCCGGTGCCTGAAGATTACAATATTTCCCGCGGGCTTGAACTCAACAATCCGGAAGAAGCAGACGATTTATTCCATTTCGGCAACTGGCTCTTCATGCACTGCTATCTTATGACTCCGGCTTATGCTTTGACTCTGTCGGAAATTATTCATGGACGTATGGGTGGTAAGCCGGATCCGCAGATTCTGGCTCAGGTTATGGAAGAATCCATGATGGAAGATCCTACAGGTCCCCTGGCACTCTATCTGCGTGAATGGATATTTCTGATACTTAAAGGGAGAATGCCCCACGTAAAAAATGCACCGCAGAGTGAAAATGAACATCCGTATTTTTCTAAGGTGACAGCATTTACCGGTGGCAGACCGATTGCTTTCTTCCCGACGTATCAGGATCTCAACCGATTCTTTATAGATGTGCTCGGTTGGGGGTATGAGGATAATCTTCCGGCTCTTAAATCAGCAAATAATTTTGTGATTCTGGTGAATCGCGAGAAGGGAATGCTTGTGGCACGCAACGTGGCCGCCTGCATCAAGATGGAGGGTAATCCATGTTATGATAAGGAATATGCTGAGAAACATGCCATTGATCTTATCACAGAGCGCGGTCTATGCCCGGCCGATCTTCTTCACTATATTTTCGAGCACGACGCCCTGCCGGATGCTCATTTCCCGGGCAGCGATGATTATGTTCTCGTAGACAAGAACCGCGACTTCATAGCCCGTTGCTATCTCCAGAAATATTATCGTGGCGATTGATGATTGAATATATTCTGATAATAATAGTTTGATAGACATATCGGTTTGGATTCTCATGTATTGAGAATCCAAACTATACATTTTATTACAAGGTAGTTAACTAAATAAATCAACTTTAAGACCCGACCATGAAAAAGAATTTTATATGGGCAGTGGGAGCATTGCTTATTTGCGGAGTGGCGGAAGTATTCGCGCAGACCACTCAGGATGAGATGTTTTCCGATCTTAATCGCACCGGAGGCGTATATTACGCATACCCTGTAAAGGAGAGTCAAAATACTCCGGCGCCTGAAGGCTATGAACCATTCTATATCTCGCACTACGGCAGACATGGATCGCGCTATCTGATTTCAGATCGTGACTATGAGAGTGTGGCTGAAGTGCTTCATGATGCTGATCGCCACGGAGTGCTGACACCTTTGGGCAAAGACGTTATGAAGCGTCTCGATAATGTGATGGTTGAGACTGATAAAAGAGGTGGCGACCTCACGCCGCTCGGCGCACGCCAGCATAAGGGGATTGCCAAGAGAATGATGATGTCCTATCCCGAAGTTTTCAAAGGTAATAAAACCGTATCGGCTCGCTCCACACTCGTGGTAAGATGTGTATTGTCGATGGCTGCCTTCTGCGACCAATTGAAGGAGATGAATCCCGCGCTTGATATCACCTGTGAATCATCGCAGCGCTATATGCCCTATCTCTGCTATCATTCTGATGAGTCAAATCAATGGAGGGATGATCCGAAAAACTTCAGGCGTGCGTATCGTAAATTTGAAGAGCAACACGTGAATCCCGATAGGCTGCTCTCATCGCTGATTTCCGATCCGGAATTTATTAAATTCCGGGTTGATCCGGAGAATTTTATGTGGAATATGTATTATATCGCCTCCGGAATGCAGGATATAGAGACCGATATAGATTTCTATGATATTTTCACCCCGCAGGAGTTATTCGATATGTGGCAATGTTTCAATTATCGTTTCTATGTGGGCGATGGTAATTATCCCGGTAGCAATGAATTGATAATCAACAATGCAAAGCCTTTGTTGAGAAATATTCTTGAGTCAGCGCAGTCTTCGATCGAGAATCTGGCCGGCGATGCCGCAACCCTACGTTTCGGTCACGACGGCAATCTTATTCCCTTGGCGGCACTCATGCATCTCGAAAACTGCGATCTCCAGGAATCTGATTCTGAAAACTTTTATAAAGCATTCGCGGATTGGAAAATTGCTCCAATGGCAGGCAACCTACAGATGATCTTCTTCCGTAATAAGAAGAATCCAGAGGATATTATCGTGAAGTTTATGCTCAATGAGGAGGAGAAGAGCATCCCTATTGCTACTGACACCTTCCCTTTCTATAAATGGGATGATGTGAAGAATTATTATGAAGGTATAATTGACGGCGAATAATCGATAATCTTTGTTACACCGATGTCAGGGTAATACCCCTCTGACACGGTTAATAACATTATATCATTACCCCGGAGCATTGTAATCTCTGCTAAATAGCATGATGCAAACCGCTCCGGGGTTATAATTTTTTATGAAGGATGTTGGGTTGTAAGTGAAGGGGTGGAACTCTCAAATCAAGAGTTGAAGTTGTCGGAATGAGATAGAGTGATATCTGTTATTTTACAGGAGTGTTTTAGTCATTGCACGCATCCGGAGTTTCATCACGCCGAAGACTGCCTCGCCGAATATACCGGAGTTCATTTTGGATGTGCCGAGTTGACGATTTACAAAGATTATGGGGTATTCTACAATCTTGAATCCATGTTTGTAACTCTTGAATTTCATTTCAATCTGGAAAGCGTATCCCTTGAATTCAATCTTATCGAGGTTGATAGTCTCAAGCACCCGGCGGCGATAGCAAACGAACCCGGCTGTGCTGTCGCGGAGAGGCATGCCGGTGACTATTCTCACATACGCCGAAGCGAAGTATGACATGAGAACGCGCCCCATGGGCCAGTTTACGACGTTGACTCCCGAGATATAGCGCGAACCGATACATACATCGGCGTTATTATCCTTGCAGGTGTGATAAAGATGTGTGAGATCGTTGGGGTTGTGGGAGAAATCGGCGTCCATCTCGATTATATATTGATAATCGCGTTTGAGAGCCCACTTGAACCCGTGAATATAGGCAGTGCCGAGACCCAGTTTGCCTGTTCTCGTCTCAAGGTGGAGCCTGTCCGGATATTCATTCATTTTCCGACGTACGGCATCTGCAGTGCCATCGGGCGAACCATCGTCTATTACGAGTAGATCATAGCCGTCGGGTAAAGCCATGACGGTATCGATCATCTTTTCGATGTTCTCAATCTCGTTGTATGTAGGGATGATTACTAATACGTCGCTCATATTTTCAAAAATTTATCCTGCAAAATTATAAAATTTTGCAGGATAAATCAAGAATTATCGTAAAAAACCAATAGTCAACAGTGTTTCAGACTTCTTTCTGACTTCAATTTGTAATATAGAAACTTCAAATTGTCGTGTCACCTCTGCATAGAGGACTATAGAGAGATTATATCAGAATATGATATTGTATTTTTTGAGTAATTGGATAGGATGGTAAGATTCCTTAGCCTTGCGCAAGCCGGGATCGCCGGCGTCATCTTCACGGTTGATATATTCCACTTCGGGATGCTGCTCCTTAATGTATGCGGCGAAGGTCTTATTGAGCATTTCAAAACCTCCCGCCACATCACGCAGTGATTTCTCGATATGCACGAAGAGCGTATCACCCTTGATATCGCCGATAGTGAATCCGAGGATTCTGCCATGTCCGTCGGTAAGTATACCACCGGTCATAACTTCATCACCTTCCTTAAGTAGATTGAGCATCTTGCGGTTGAGTGCTCTCTCGGCGATGGCCATCGGGGTTGAGTCACCCTCCGCATCGATCAGATCCATAAAAATCTCGGCGAGTTCGATGTTGATAGGGGTGAGTGGTTGGAAATCCCAATCCGGATATGCGGCAAGAAACTGATTAACGTGATTACGTTTCTTACCATATTTTTTACCGGAAAGTGTGGCGAGTGAATTGGCTGAATATAGATAGTCGCTCCAGTCATCGAGAGGTGCGATCTTCTTGGCCCCTAATTCGAGGAATTGCTCGGTCATTTCTTCCGGTATGGCTGAAAATTCGAGTGGAATGTTGTGCAGGCGGCAATACTCCTTAAGAATCTCAACAGAGTCTTCGAGTGGCATAGAGCCAATGGGGAGTGAGAAAGCGGGTTTGTCGAGATCATCTTCCACAAGACCTTTGATGAAGAGTGTATCATTCAGAATGGCATATTCATAACGGAAGAAATCGACCCACATCAATAATCCTGCGTATGAAAAATCAGTGGTACGTCCGGGAGCCTGTTTCAGAATCTTCCAGATTTGCGGCATATCATCATGGTGTATAGACTTAAATGAGAGATTACGCGCTATATTTCTGATTGCGGCGCGCTTTATTCCTGATGCGTTTAATTCCGCAGTTATATTTTGAGCAGTAGCGAAAGCGGCTGCCGGAGATAAGAGTAATCTGTGTGTATTCATAGTAGAATCGGTGTTTTATAAGATTAAGATACTTTATTGAGAAATGTAATAATTAATTAATGAGAAATGTAATAATTAATTAATGAGAAATATATAAATAGATATATTACATCAAATGTATTACATCATTATAACGCCCGAAGATATAGTGAGGTTTTATAGTATAATCAGAAAGTATGGAGAAAAAAATGTCCATTCAGTGTGAGACAGTCTTTAAATCAAACATGATCCGATATGATCCGAACCAAGGATAGAGATAACCTCACATCTTGATTTTTTAACACTTTAACAGGGTTTTGTACTTGACCCACTTTAACAGGGTTTTGTACTTGACCCTTTTGTACTTGACCCGAAAGAAGGAAGTGTGGTGGAATAAAAACTAAAAAGGCCGATTCCTCACGGAGTCGACCTTTTGTGATTCGTGCAGGATTCAAACCTGCAACCTTCTGATCCGTAGTCAGATGCTCTATTCAGTTGAGCTAACGAACCATTTATCTCATAAGAGAATATTACTTTCTGCATCGGAAAGAAATCATCTCTTTGACTTCCTTGCTCACTTGCTTCCCGATTGCGAGTGCAAAGTTAGGCATTATTTTCTATACTACCAAATTTTTTGATGAAAAAATGAACAAATATCTTTATTTTTCCTACTTTTCAAAGTTTCTGGTGAGTTTTACAGTTGCACTACCGTTGATTCCCGCTATCGGGGGGGTAATTTTGGTGATACTCACTTGGGTGCGCAATATTTTTATAGAGGATGTAGCGGAGTGGGTATCCCCGGTTGAGGTAATTCCCGGAAGGGTGAGTATTCTGTCGGAGATATCGCCGGCTACAGTTTCGAGCAATTGCCGCGGACGGTGCATTTCTTGCTTTACGATTTCGTAGATGTCGGCATACGATACGGTGGACTCCAGCATGTCTCCGCCGAGGCATACCGGTTGATAGTTGACCTCGACGGAAACTTCAAATTCGTTGCCTGCAATCTGCTCTTGAGGCATTACGCCGTGATAAGCGTAAAATCTGCACTTATCGAGCATCACAGACATTATTTCTGAGAAATTTTTTCTCATCTTTACGTTAAACCCTGTTTCAGAAAATAGAATTACCGGGAATTACTTACCCGCTACGGGAATCTTGTCGATACGGCGCTGATGGCGACCGCCTTCGTACTCGGCGTTGAGGTAAGCGTCGAGGATGGCAACTGCCTCATCATAACTTACGAATCGGGCGGGCATCACCAGGAAGTTAGCGTTATTGTGCTGCTTGGCGAGTTCGGCTATTTCGGGTTTCCAGCAGAGAGCGGCACGGATACCCTGATGCTTGTTGAGGGTCATCTGAATACCATTGCCTGTGCCGCACATTGCCACCCCGAAGTTAGCGGTGCCGTTTTCTACGGCGTCTGCTGCGGGATGTGCGAAATCCGGGTAATCACAAGATGCTTCCGAGTCTGTGCCGAAATCGAGAATATCATACCCTTTCTCGATGAGATATTGTTTCAACTGATTTTTGAGGTTTACTCCGGCGTGGTCAGACGCCATAGCGATGATCTGCATAATGTTTCTAATTTAAGATGGTATTATAATATAAGGTAATTATTCAGATTTATCTTCTTCCTTTTTCTGCTCGGCAATTCGGGCATTGATAGACTCGATATAGTCGAGAATATCTTCTCTGCCGCGAGGCTTTTCGCTGGAAGTGAGGAATACCGGTGGGAGTTCTTCCCATTGCTTTTTCAGTTCCTTGCAGTAATTGTCTACCATGGTCTGCGAAGCATTCGGACCTAATTTATCAGCCTTGGTGAAGACCAGGGCAAAAGGTACTCCATTCTCGCCCAGCCATTGGATAAACTCCATATCGATTTTCTGCGGACTATGGCGCACATCGATCAAAACGAAGAGGCATGCCATCTGCTCGCGATAGATGATATAATCCTCGATGATGCGTCGGATCGCCTCACGCTGCTCCTTGCCTCTGGCGGCGTAGCCGTAGCCGGGAAGGTCGACGAGATACCATTGACCATTATTGATATTGAAGTGGTTGATGAGGAGAGTCTTTCCCGGGGTTTGCGATGTCTTGGCGAGTCGGGAGCGGGTAAGCATATTTATAAGAGAAGATTTACCCACGTTGGATCTTCCTATGAAAGCATATTCCGGCACATCCGTGTCGGGACATTTTCTCACATCAGCATTACTGATTTCGAATTTTGCATTTTTGATTTCCATAATATTAAATTCAGATTTCTTAAATATCGGGGTTTGACAGATTCAGAAGATTGCGTCATGCAATGCCAAGAGGGCATTATTGACGTCTACCTCGCTGATTACGAATGAAGTGTTGGTCTCCGAAGCCTTATCGGTCAATGCCAGGATGGGGATCTCGGCATCTTCGAGTATAGATACGAGTCGATCGGTCATTGCCGGAGCCGATTTGAGATTATCTCCCACCACAGCCAGCCCGGCGAGACCGGACTTCATCTCGATTACTTCAATAGCGGCCTCCAGGAGTTCGGGGGCGAACTCCTCCTTGAGGAGTCTGACCGCTTGGGATGCCTCCTTATTGGCGATTGCGAAGGAGAAAGTATTGAGGGAATTGTCGCCTGCCACAAGATGGGGAGTGAGTCCTTTGAGCGATAGCACGTTGAAGGTGCGTCCGGCAATCTCTTTAGAATCCGACGCATAGTGACCACGCATAGTGATGAGCGCCTCATCCTTAATAGCCGATATGCCGACGATATATTTATTCGGACGATTCTCCACGGCCGGATGTTCAGAGATAAGGGTGCCGGGAGCATCCGGACGGTGTGTATTGAGGATCCGGATGGGGATATTCTTATGAAACACCGGATATATTGTGGGGGGATAGATCACCTTGGCACCGAAAGTGCAGAGATCCATACTCTCTACGAACGACATCTCATCTATTACGCAGGCATCCTTCACGATTCTGGGGTCTGCGGTGAGGAATCCGTCAACGTCGGTCCATATCTGTAGAACGTCGGCATTTAATGCTGCAGCCACAAGGGCGGCAGTATAATCCGAACCGCCACGACCGAGATTTGTGACTTCGCCCGTATCCTTATCGCTTGAGATGAATCCACCCATCACTACGGGGTAGGGACCATCGTTGAGATTCTCGCGGATAAGGCGTTCGGTGAGTTCGGTAGCCGCTATATTTTTATCGAAATATTTTTCAGTCTTGATGATATCGAGTGAATTGACGTGACGCGCACCGGCAATCATATCAGTCACTATAATCGACGACATTCTTTCGCCCAGACTGACGATTCGTGCGAGCGTACGCTCGGGGAGGTCAGCGATAAGGGAGATGCCGTCATATAATTGTTTAAGTTCGAGAAGGAGTGGTTCGATCCGCGCGCGGGTCAGTTGGGCGCAGTCGGCAGCCACCACATCATTGATAATGTCATAATGACGCACCGCCATAGCCTCGAAATCTTCGATATATGATTTATCGCCGGCAGAAGCCTTTTTGGCAGTGGCGATGAGTCGGTCGGTCAAGCCGCCGAGTGCTGACACCACTACAACTGCATCATCATCGAGAGATTCCACAATCTTCTTTACGTTGTAAAGGCTTTCCGAAGTACCAACGGAAGTGCCTCCGAATTTTAATACTATCATTCTACAAATAATCGAACCTGTATAAAAGTCAAAATTTTAAGTATCTCCTGATATTAATTCAAATTAATACATAGACAAGAATTCAGAGTACCTAATAAAGTGCAAATTTAATAAAAAAATCGGATGTCGGCAATGTGAAACTTCATTTACTTCATTTATAAGGGTAATTATCCGTCAGTTAAGATTCGGATCTGCCGGAAAAATCCTCCAGTGACGATAATCGGAGCCGAGTCGCAGGCAAAGTTGATTCCATAATTCATCGCCCTCAAGTTCTAGCACGAGTTGAGGATCGAGCATATCGGTGAGAACACCCCATGCACCTGATTCTATCTCTTTCTCCAACTGTCCCGGATTCCATCCGCTATATCCGAGATAAAATCTAATCTTATTACTGAGGTTTACTTCGGAATTAAAGATCTGTGCGATCATATCGTCGTAATCACCACCCACATAAAGACCCGGCAGGATTTCGATGGCCTCCTTAAGTTTATTTCCAAGAGAATGAATCCAGAAAATACGTTGAAGGTCGACCGGACCTCCCTCCTGAAGACGCATGACAGAGTTTCTCCCTTTGATGTTGAACACGTCCTCAAGGTCTATATTAAGTTTCCGATTGAGTATCAATCCGATAAATCCACCTTTAGAATCCTTATCAAGGATAAGGATGGAGGTACGTTTGAAATTAGGATCCGCCAGAAAGGGGGAAGAAACGAGTATTGTGCCTCTTCTTACTTCGTGTGCCTTGTTGCAAACATGGCATGAGGTATCATCATTGACCGGATCGGCATTGATTTTTTCCGGATTAGTATCTATATTTTCATTTGTGTCTTTCATATCATATTTAGAATGTATCTAATATTATAATATTATAATATCCAAGAGTCTCACACCACTGAGAGAATTATTGGTGGAATGAATAATGCGAAGGGTCTCTCAATTATGGAGTTATCAAATTATAATCGAAGGTATTCGAATCTGAATAAAACCTATTCAAACCAAACTATATAAATATAACATTTCAATAGATAAAAATATTGATAGGGGAGCAGAGGAGTAGATGAAATCTCGCATTAAATGTGGAATTTGTAATAAT
>CAMWSV010000060.1 GCA_947177015.1 uncultured Porphyromonadaceae bacterium | reverse complement strand
GGATTGCTCCACTGGTGTTTGAGACCAGCGCGTCTACCGATTCCGCCATCAGGGCATTTGCAGTCGCGCACGCGGGCGTTTTGCGATTGCAAATTTAATAACATTTTCTCTATCTGCCAAATATTTTCGCTTTTTTTTGGCTTCTGAGCAGGTTTATTTAGCGCTTTTTTACCATATCGCAGTCCGGTACCGGATACTCAATGCACTCATTCATAGGCTATCTTTGCCTTACGCAGCACGCGCCAGCAGCCGTCTTCGAAGATGGCTGTGCCGCTACTCAACGTGCGGATGCTTTCCGCATCTTCTGTGGCGAGGATATCTTCCGCCACACATCCGCCGGAAAGATAATATTCCGGATTATCAAGCGCCATATTGATGGTGGCTTCTGACTGCAGCACACGGAAGGTGCCGGTGTAACTGTCGGTAGTAGACAACACAAACACGCTCTTGTCTTCGATCGGTTTGCGGTCTGCACGTACAAAGATACCTTTGGCATTGACACGTCCGAGGTAGATGTCGCGTGATGACGGATTTCCGCTGCGGCTACGCGTGGCGGCTACTTCATGTTCACGCACTTGAGGTTCGGATGCCGCGTGAGCGGTATGCGTGGCAGAAGAGGACACTGAAGCCGCGGCAACGTTATTGCGCTGCTTTAACGCTTCGAGTTCGCGGCGTGCCATGCTCAGGTCGGAGTTCAGTTTGCTGTTCTCGTCTGCCAGACGCAGATTCTCGTCGCGAAGGTCGCGGATCTGGCGCTGGAGGTCATGAATCTCAGTGTCCTTCGCCGATATGCGACGAGCGTAGCGGTCGCGGAGAATACTTTCTGACTCTTCAGGTTCTTCGTCAACCACCACTACGGGCTGACGCAGTTTAACAGGTTTCACGGCGGACTCTGACACCACCGGCACCGACGGCCTCGCGGCGGTATCGTCCTCGTCGGGGATATCTCTCGCAGCCTTTGCGGAGTTCTGCATGGTGCGCGATGCGAATATCACGAGCCACACCACGATGCCGACAAGCACTACGAGCGCCACGATATAGAGCCAGTTGCTGCCGCCGCTCTTTTTAGTGGTCTCTTCCGGAGCGGCAATCTCCTCGCTGAGGGCAGAATCGATAGCCTCGGTCTGAGCCACAATCTCTTCGGCGGAGGGCACTTCCGCCGCCGGGGCAGCCTCCTCCGCCGTCGGGGCGGCTGAGGGCAATTCGGGGGCGGCCTCCTCTGCGGGAGCAGGCGCCGGAGTCTCAGCCTTCGGAGCCGATTCGGAGGGAGCACTGAAAGACATCGATGAGAGACGCTTCCTTACCTGGCTCTTCGCGCCGCGACCCTGGTCGCTCAGGCCCGATGATTTGAAGAAAGTCTCGCTCCAGTACGCCACGGCTTTCTCCTTATCCCATTTGGCATAGTCTGAGGGCACCGAAACGCTTTTGAAAGCCTTGATGTTTTCTTTCTCCTTCTGCTTGAGTTTCCCTTCGAGGTCAGCCAATGATTTGGGGTCGAGATTATCCAGATAATCCGATCCGTTGTTGGCCCATCGCAGATAGTACTTTGCAGCCACCGCCCTGGCCTGCTCCATCTCCCGGTCGGTGATGGCAGATGCCGACGGGGTGAGTGTGGCAGCGGCTATCAGTATAAGTATGAGACTAAGGAATTTCTCTCTGAATTTCATTATTCTTCTTCCTTCATGTTATGGAATACGTTCTGCACATCCTCATCGTCCTCGAATTTCTCAAGGAGTTTTTCGAGTGCTTCGCGCTGTTCCGGTGTCACCTCCTTATAGTCGGTGGGGATACGTTCAAATTCCGCACTGATGATTTCAGCGCCGCTCTCCTCAAGGAATTTCTGGAGGTTGGCGAATTGATCAAATGCGCCGTAGATGAGCCATTCTTCCTCTTCGGTTTCGAGTTCAGCCTCGAAGTCCATAAGGGCGAGTTCGAATTCATCGTGATCGGTGCCTTCAGCGGGCTTGATGTGGAATACGCTCTTATGATCGAAAAGGAATGAGAGCGAACCCTGAGTGCCGAGGCTGCCGCCGTGCTTGTTGAAGTATGAACGCACGTTGGCTACCGTACGCTGGTTATTGTCTGTAGCGGTCTCCACCACGATTGCGATACCGTAGGGGCCGTAGCCTTCATATACGATTTCCTTATAATCGGAGGCATCCTTATCGGTAGCCTTCTTGATGGCGCGTTCCACTGTATCCTTGGGCATGTTGGCTGCTTTGGCATTCTGCATGAGTACACGCAGACGGGGATTCATCTGCGGGTCGGCGCCGCCTGACTTTACCGCCATTGTGATTTCCTTACCGATACGGGTAAATGTTCGCGACATGTTGCCCCAACGTTTCAGTTTGCGGGCTTTACGATATTCAAATGCTCTTCCCATTTTATGCTTGAGATATTATTTGAGTTATTATTTTTGTTTTAATTTTCTTCGTTATGATTGTCTTCGTTTAGAATGTCACGCTACTCGGGATGACTCTCCGGGTATTCCCCGGGGACTCTCCTGAAGACTTTCTTAATCAGCGGAGTTCTGCTCCGAGGTTTTTGCCGAGGGCATCGATCACTTTCTTCATCACGGCATCTATCTGGCGATCCTGAAGGGTCTTTTCATCATCCTGCAGCAGGAGTGAGATTGCGTAACTCTTCTTACCGGCGGGGAGGTTTTTACCTTCATAGACGTCGAATAGCGATACTTCGCGCAGCATCTTGCCGGCAGCCTTGCGCACACACATCTCTACATCGGCGAAACTTACGTTGGCGTCGAGAAGCAGAGCGAGGTCACGCTTCACGGGCTGAGTCTTCGGCAGCGGGGTGAATTCCGTCTTGTTGCGAGAAGCCATGCGGTAGAGTTCGTCCCAGTCGAGTTCGGCGAACACCACCTCACGGTCAATGTCGAATTTCTTGAGTTGCTCCCGGCTTACGAGACCGAGTTCGCCGATATATTTACCGGCTTTCGATTCGATAAGCAGGCGCACCGAGAAGATGGGATTGCTGTCTTGTGTGAGTTTGAGCGCTCCATGTGCGATACCGAGACGATGCATAATCATTTCAACGATGGCTTTGAGATGGAACACGTCGGCGGCTGATTCTTTCTGATTCCACCCGGCGGGGTGATAGGCGCCTGTGAGCCACAGGCCCAGACGGCAACCTTCGGAATACCCCGCCAGAGCATTTTCGGGCTTTGCCTCTGCCTTGGCGGCATCGAAGCGGTAGACGTTGCCGAATTCATACATGCGGAGATCTACTGCCTTACGGTTAACGTTGTGTGCTATCGATTCGAGACCTCCGTAAAGAAGCGTGCGGCGCATTGTGGAGAGATCCTGACTGAGGGGGTTGAGAAGATGCACGGCAGTCTCGGCGGGATATACCTCATTCCCTTCATAATATGAGGCGGCTGAGAGGGAGTTGTTGAGAATCTCCATGAAACCGCGCGCTGTGAGAAGGTCGCTGATTGTCTGCTGCAGTGCATAACTGTGGTCCACATCGCCACGCACGCTGAGATTGGCGTGCATCTCGGTGCCGAATTCCACATTATTATAGCCGTATACGCGGAGGATTTCTTCCACTACATCGCAGGGGCGCGTCACATCCACACGATATGTGGGCACTTTCAGACGCAGCACGTCGGAGTTTTCCGTTGTGGCTACGGCGAAGTCGAGGGCCTTGAGAATACACATTATAAGAGGTGTGGGAATCTCTTTGCCTATGAGTGATGCGCAGTAACTGAGCGAGAAGTCCATCTCTACGGGTTCGATGGGTTCGTCGTAGAGGTCTACCACCTGTCCGCACACCTTGCCGCCGGCGAGTTCCTGCACGAGGAGCGCAGCCACACGGGCTGCATATAGGGTGAGGTTGGGGTCGACACCGCGTTCGTAGCGGAACGAAGCGTCAGTGTTCAGTCCGTGCCTGCGGGCTGTGCGGCGCACGCGTGTGGGATTGAACCAAGCGCTCTCTATAAATATATTGCGGGTAGAATCGGTCACACCTGAATCAAGACCGCCGAATACTCCGGCGATAGCCATGGGGCGTTCAGCGTCGCATATCATCATGTCGGCGGCGGAGAGTGTGCGTTCCACGCCGTCGAGGGTGGTAAACGGGGTACCTTCCTCGCAGGTGCGCACCACGATCTTGCCCCCCTTCACCTTATCGAGGTCGAAGCAGTGAAGCGGCTGACCGAGTCCGAGCAGTATGAAGTTGGTGATGTCTACAAGGTTATTGATGGGGCGCTGACCTGCCGCGATGAGCAGATTGCGCAGCCATTCGGGAGATTCAGCCACCTTGACGTCGCGGATAGTGATACCGGTGTAGCGGCCGCAACCCTCCTTATCGATAATCTCCACGGGGATGCCTCCCTCTTCACAGTCGATAGCGAATTTATCAGCGTCGGGGAGGCTTACTTCGGGGAGCACCGCATTTTCATCAGCGGCATAAAGTTCGCGCCAGAGATGAGCCTTGAGGTCGCGGGCGCAACCAACGTGGCTTGCGGCATCCACACGGTTGGGGGTGAGTTCCACTTCCAGACGCCAGTCGCTCTCCACGTTGAAGTATTCTGCGGCAGGGGTGCCGGCAGCCACGTCGTCGGGAAGCGTCATGATGCCGTCGTGGCTTGAGCCCACGCCGATCTCATCTTCGGCACATATCATGCCGAACGACTCGACACCGCGTATTTTCGATTTGCGGATCTGAAACTCCTTGTCGCCGTCATAGAGCGTGGTGCCTACGGTGGCGACCACCACCGTCTGTCCGGCTGCCACGTTGGGCGCGCCGCACACGATCTGCAGGGGCACCTCGCCGCCGGTGTCGACAGTAGTGATATGCAGATGGTCAGAGTCGGGATGGTCGATGCAGGTGAGCACCTTTCCCACTACTATACCGCGCAATCCGCCGCGGATAGTCTCGATTTCCTCCACGTTGTCACATTCCAAGCCGAGTGAGGTGAACACGGCCGACAGTTCTCTGGGTGAGTAATTGAAATTGATGTAGCGTTTAAGCCAATTATATGAAATATCCATGGATAAGAGTAATATCGGTTTATTACACCATTATGTAGGGGGAATATGCCCGTCGGCAGCTACGACAGGAGTCGTATTTGCAAAATTACTAAAAATTCGGGGGTTTTTCGCCACTATCACCTAAAAAATATAAGTTTTTTATAAAAAGAATGGTTTTGCCAATATTTTTTCGTAATTTTGTAGGCAGTAGTAAGGAATCGGTCAGGCAGCCTGCGTTGCCCGCCCGCCTCCCGATATGTGAGTCCGGAAAAGAATCAACAGATGAAGATACACCACGAAGGTACAAATATCCTCATATTGCTCTTTATAGTATTGCTGGTACTGAATGTGCCGGTATGGCTATTCTTGCCTCCATGGATCATGCCGGCTATTCTGTCGGCGATATCATTGCTGGTATATTCGTTTGTATTCAATTTCTTCCGCTGCCCGAAGCGTACCTTCACGGGTGATCCCAAGAATCTCGTGGTGAGTTCGGTCGACGGCAAGGTGGTGGCTATCGAGAAGGTCTACGAAGGTGAATACCTGAAGTCGGACGCCATCATGCTCAGTGTTTTCATGTCGCCGCTCAATGTGCACGCCAACTGGTTTCCGGTGGCTTGCGAGGTGGAGTATGTGAAGCATCACCACGGCAGGTTCCTATCGGCTTACCTCCCGAAGAGTTCCACTGAGAACGAACGTTCCACCATCGGCCTCGTCACCCCTTCGGGCATACGTCTCACAGTGCGCCAGATTGCCGGCGCAATGGCCCGGCGTATCGTCACTTACGCCTATAAGGGTCAGCATGCCCTCCTCGACGACCATCTGGGATTCATCAAATTCGGGTCAAGAGTGGACATCTATCTTCCGGCAGATGCCGAGATTCTGGTCGGCATAGGACAGGTCACCCGTGGCGGTCTCACTCCCATTGCCCGCCTGAAGCCGGCAGAGTAACCCCGGAGCAAAACTAAGAAAATGAGCATCTTACGCAGAAATATACCTAATCTCATCACTTGCGTCAACATCCTGTCGGGATGCGTGGCAATCGTCTTTGCCTTCAATTTCACTGAAGTTTACGGAGGCTTGGAGGGTTGGCGCTGGGCGTGCCTGGCAATAGGCATCGCAGCAGTGGCTGATTTCTTCGACGGCTTCACCGCACGTCTGCTCCACGCATATTCCGAACTCGGAAAGCAACTCGACAGCCTATCCGATTTAGTGAGTTTCGGCGTGGCTCCAGCAATGCTGATATTCAATCTCATAGCATCGCATCCGGAATCTCCCTTATGGCTCCCCTGGCTTACTCTCTTTATCCCCGTATGCGGAGCATTGCGCCTGGCGCGGTTTAATATCGATACACGCCAGACCACCTCTTTCATCGGTCTTCCTATCCCTGCCAACGCTATCTTTTGGATCGGTTGGGCGGCTCTGGCCGCCGATGGGTTCGCATGGACGCTCAATACGTGGATCGCGGCAGCCGTGATTCTCATCGAAGGATGGTCTATGATAAGCCAGATGCATCTTTTCTCTTTAAAGTTCAAGAACTACGGCTGGAAAGGGAATCAGAGACGCTGGATTCTCGTGATCGTCTCTATCGCATTGATAGCGACTCTCGGACTCTCGGCATTCTTCCCGATAATCTGTATCTATTTCATTCTCGCAGCCACAGAGCGCAATTCCTGAAAAAGTCGTCATCTCCACCCGCCCATCCCCATTCCGGCACGTCAGCCTTCTGCCCGGGACTATCCGAGAGCGACTTCACGCAAAATCTTAAACACACGTTTTTATCCCCCCGTCCGGGTATATCGTCATGATCTACATTATAGGTATCATACTGTTATTCTTCATCATAAAGATGCTCTTCGGCGAGCGCATCAAGCAGTGGGCACAGCGCCGCATGCTTGAGAAAATGGAAGATTCATTCCGCGCACGCATGGGCATGCCTTCCGCCAAAGAGGAGCGTCGCCGGCGTCGCCGGACTGAGAAACAGCAACAGCGCCGGCAAAAGGACTCTCAATCCGGCTCTCGACGTAATCAATGGCAACATTCCGCTCATCCCGAATCATCAAATCAGTCGATGGGCGATGTAATCATACCGCGTGAATATGCGGAGGATGTGGAGTTTGTGGAATATAAGGAATTTACCATAACTACCACCACTTCTACCGTCACCGACTCCGACGGAAGCGGACATAAGACCACCTTCGTGACTGAAAGCCAGGTCACAGACGTGGAATACGTGGAAATAAAGACCGAAAAATGACATCAATCAAAAAAACAGTAACAGGCAAGACCTTATATATCACCGATCTTGACGGCACTCTGCTCGACAGCAACATCTGTGTGAGTCAGGAATCGGTGGAAATGCTCAATCGCGCAATAGATTCAGGAGCGCTGGTGAGTGTAGCCACTGCGCGTACACCTGCCACTCTGGCGAATCTGCTGCGCAACGTACGGTTCAGGTTGCCGCTGATTGTGATGACAGGAGCGGCTCTCTGGCATCGCGACACCAACACGTATTCCGACGTATGCCATTTTCCCGCCGAGAAAGCGGCAGAGATCCTCCACGTTTATCGCGAGTATTCTCTCCCGACGTTCGTCTCCACCCTGCGCGAGAATATGATGCACATCTATCATTCGGGACCGCTCTCGGACCGCGAACGTAATTTCGTGGCTGAGCGTCTCGATTCCCCCTATAAGACCTTTCACCTCCGCGATGCGGCGCTGGCTTCCATAAATTTCGGCAGGAGCGAAATCACCGCCGATCGGGAAATCGCTCCACCGGACGTGATAGATGACGCTATCCTTTTCTTCGGAATGCAACCCACCGGACCATCCCATCCGGCTTTCGATGCTCTCCGCCGCATCGGCGACATCAATCCGATGTTCTATCCCGATGCCAATATCCCGGAAATCACCATGATAGAGGCTTTCCCGCAAAAGGCTTCAAAGAGATTCGGCATACGCCGCCTCAAACAACTCACCGGCGCCGACCGCGTGGTCGTATTCGGCGACAACCTCAACGATATTCCCATGATGGAGGAGGCAGATCTGGCTGTGGCTGTCGATAACGCACTGCCGGAGGTAAAGGCAAAAGCGCATATCACCATAGGCAACCACAACGAGAATGCCGTGGCGGCTTTCATCCTCGAAGAGACACTCTCCAATTCTTCCAAACCTTTACTTACTGAATTCTGACAATGCCAAAGATTACTCTCTACGAAAACCAGCGCATAGGCAGATTCCTCTTTCTTTTTATAGGAGTGGTGGCGATCATCGCGGTGATGCTCATAAGCAATAACCTCGTCAAGGCACTCGCCCAGCAGGAGCGTGAGAGAATGAATATCTGGGCCAATGCCACCCAGAGACTCGCACAGGCTGACACGGATGCCGATTTCGAGTTTCTCCTCGCAATAATTGAGCAGAATAACTCTATCCCCGTCATGGTGGCGGATGAGGATTTCAATATCCTGCAATTCAGAAACTTCAATCTTCCCGATAAGCATCACCCCGATGAATTGATTTTTGAGAATCTCTCGGAGAGAAACCGCCGCTTTCTCAAGGATCGACTCAAGGCTCCCGGCGGTGAAACCCCTCTCAGGGAGATGGCAGGAAAAAATCCGCATTTTATTGAAGTCAAGGTCTACGATAATATTTCGCAGTATATTTATTACGAAGATTCCATTCTTCTGAAGCGCCTGAGTTGGTATCCTTACATTCAGTTGGGCGTGATGATCTTCCTGGTGGCGATCCTCTATCTGGCAGTGGTCTACACAAAACGTTCCGAACAAAATCGCGTATGGGTGGGACTGTCAAAGGAAACCGCTCATCAGTTGGGAACTCCCATCTCGTCGCTTATGGCGTGGACCCAGTATCTGGAACTTACCGGTGCTGACCCGGAGGTCACGAAGGAAATTGATAAGGATGTGAAACGCCTTTCCGTAATCGCCGACAGATTCTCTAAAATAGGGAGTGTGCCGGAACTGAATCTCGAATACCTCAATGATGCACTCACCACCTCGCTCGACTATATGAAGAATCGTATTTCGGGGAAGGTGAAGATAAGCATGAATCTCGATCCGGATGATCACGGAGTGATGCTGTCGCGTCCGCTGTTTGAGTGGGTTATGGAGAATCTCGCCAAAAATGCCGTGGATGCAATGGATGGCGAGGGGGAGATCGATATCACCACAGGCACCGATAATAAACACGCATGGATCGAGGTGAAGGATACCGGCAAGGGAATAGCCCGTAAGAATTACAAGACCGTATTCAATCCCGGATATACCACCAAGAAGCGTGGCTGGGGATTGGGACTTACCCTCGTGAAACGTATCATCGAGGAGTATCACGGCGGCAAAATATTCGTGAAGAGTTCCGAACCGGGACAAGGCACCACCTTCCGTATCGAATTACCATTATGCTGATTCCGCCGCATACCCCTTTTATCTTGATCTGAAACAAATAAATGACACGCACATCACTCGAACTCAATCAGCGCCTTAGCCAGCGATTATCGCAACAGCAGGTGAGATTTGTCAGATTGCTCGAACTCTCCGCCCCTGAAATGGACGAGGCAGTGGAGCGCGAACTGGAAGCAAATCCGGCGCTCATCCCGATGGATGCTGCCGTGGAGGTCCCGCGCGATGACAATACGCGTGTAATTGACTCACGCGAAATAGACTCTTACACGTCTCAATCCGCGCGCTATGATCGACTATCATATCCCCGATATTCCGAGGGTCGCGACCCGAATGAGGATGCCGACCGCACATCATTCACCCCGCGCGACAATTCGGAGTCTCTTTCAGATATTCTCCTGCGCCAGATCAATGAGCGCACCGCCGACGGGCAATTGCGCGAAGCCGCAGATTACATCATCGGCAATCTCGACAGTAACGGCTGGCTCACACGTTCGCTCCCTCTGATGATGACTGATATGGCTGTCAACTACGGTGTCGATATCCCCGAAGATAAGTGGCAGGAGGCATTCCGGCTTGTTCGCAGTCTGGATCCTGCCGGAGTGGGCGCGGAGTCGCTGGTAGATTGTCTTACATTGCAGTTGCAGCGTATGCCCCAATCGCAAGTAAGACATGATGCCCTCGATATACTCAATCGATTCTTCCGCGAATATCATCTGCGACGCAGCCATAAGATTATCTCCGGACTCAAAATATCTCAGCAACGGCTCGATGCCGCCAATCAGTTGATTCTCTCGCTCAACCCCAAACCGGGAGCGCAATTCGGCGGCAATGATGCCACTGCGGCAGCCGTCATCATTCCTGACTTCACAGTGAGCGAACATGACGGCGAACTCTACATCCGCCTCGCCAACCGAAGTCCGGAACTTACCATAGAACAGAGTTTTCGCGAAGCCGTAAACGCCATGGAGGGGCGCAAAGGCCGCACGCGTAAAGGGAGCGAGTTTATAGTGAGCAACTATCGTGAGGCAAGAGACTTCATTGCCCTCGTGCGCCAACGCCGGGATACACTCATGAGCGTGATGACAGCCATCGCTGACTTTCAGAAAGATTTTTTTTATTCGGGGAATGTATATACTCTCCGGCCGATGTCGCTTAAGAACATATCAGCCAAAACCGGTCTCGACCTCTCAGTTATCTCCCGCGCCACAAACAATAAGTTCGTAGCAATGCCCTGGGGCGAAGTGCTGCCGCTACGCAGTTTCTTTAGCGGTCAGGTCAACGCTCCAGCCCCCGGACACCCCAAATCCAATAATTCCAATAATTATAATAATTCAAATCCACCGCAAGAAGAACTCACCAATCTCCAACTCCAAGCCGCCCTCAAAGAAATTATAGATCAAGAAGATCCGAAGCACCCCCTCAGCGACTCAGCACTCCGCGAAGCCATGACACGCCGTGGCTATGACATATCACGCCGCACCGTGGCCAAATACCGCGACCGCGCCGGAATCCCCATAGCCCGCCTCCGCCGCCAACTCTAACCCCGCTC
>CAMWSV010000059.1 GCA_947177015.1 uncultured Porphyromonadaceae bacterium | reverse complement strand
TCTTGCATACATCCATCTTGGCAGCCTTGCGGAGTTCCTCTTCGGGGATACCGATAGCGTCGGGCAGAGCGCCGCCGTTAGCGTTGATGATGTCTACGTACTGTTGTGGAACGCTTGAAGAGCCGTGGAGCACGATGGGGAAGTCGGGGAGTTTAGCCTCGACAGCCTCAAGGACGTCGAATGCCAAGGGCGGGGGAACGAGACGGCCTGTCTTGGGGTCGCGAGTGCACTGTTCGGGAGTGAACTTGTATGCACCGTGAGAAGTACCGATAGAGATAGCGAGGGAATCGCAACCTGTGCGAGTCACGAAGTCAATAACTTCTTCGGGGTCGGTGTAGGTGTGGTGGTCTGAACTTACTTCGTCTTCCACGCCGGCGAGCACACCGAGTTCGCCTTCAACAGTGACGTCATATTTGTGGGCGTAGTCCACTACTTTCTTAGTGAGTGCGACGTTCTCCTCGTAGGGGAGGTGAGAGCCGTCGATCATTACAGAAGAGAAGCCGTGGTCGATGCAATCCTTGCAGAGTTCGAAAGAATCGCCGTGGTCGAGGTGAAGCACGATCTGGGGATGCTCCCAACCGAGAGACTTAGCGTAGTCTACAGCGCCCTGCGCCATGTAGCGGAGGAGGATGGGGTTGGCGTAGTTACGAGCGCCTTTTGATACCTGAAGGATAACGGGAGATTTAGTGTCAGCGGCAGCCTTGATGATAGCCTGCAACTGCTCCATGTTGTTGAAGTTGAATGCCGGGATGGCGTAGCCGCCGTGTACGGCTTTGGCAAACATTTCTTTGGTGTTTACCAGACCAAGTTCTTTGTAATCTACCATGATTTCTATAATTGTTTTTATCTAATCCTGAATTCAGAATGAACTCTTTATAAGATAACGCTTATCCACCGCAAAGTTATTACAAAAAATCGAAAAATCCTAAGAATATCTTAAAATTGTGGGTAGCGGAGGGAGTGATGAGAAGCGCGGGGTGTCAGCGCAGTATGAGCATTGCGTCGCCGTATGCGCCGAATTTGTAGCCCTCCTTGAGAGCGATTTTGTAGGCGTTCATGACGTGGTCATAACCACCGAAGGCGCACACCATCATCAGCATTGTGGAGAGGGGAAGATGGAAGTTGGTCACCATCGAATCGCATACGGTGAAGTCGTAGGGGGGGAAGATGAATTTGTTGGTCCATCCCTTGTAGGGCATGATGTGACCGTTCATGCAGACGCTCGAAGCGATAGCGCGGAGCACGCTGGCGCCTACGGCGCAAACGCGGTGGCCATTATCCTTGGCTTCATTTACCATATCCACGAGGTCGCCGTCCACTTCCATATCCTCGCTGTCCATGCGGTGCTTGGTGAGGTCTTCGACGTCGATGTCGCGGAAATTGCCTTTACCGCAGTGCAGGGTGAGGAAACCGCGCTCAACGCCTTTGATTTCAAGGCGCTTCATGAGTTCGCGGCTGAAGTGCAGACCGGCGGCGGGAGCCATTACGGCACCCTCGTTGACGGCGAAGATATTCTGATAGCGCTCGGCATCTTCGGGTTCGACGGGGCGTGTGATATATTCCGGCAGCGGGGTCTCGCCCAAGGCATATAGAGCCTCTTTGAATTCATCGTGTGGACCATCATACAGGAAGCGCAGGGTGCGCCCGCGCGAGGTGGTGTTGTCGATGACTTCAGCCACCATCGAATCATCCTCTCCGAAATAAAGTTTATTCCCTATTCTTATCTTACGGGCGGGCTCTACGAGCACATCCCAGAATTTGTTTTCTTCGTTGAGTTCGCGGAGGAGGAAGACTTCGATTCGGGCGCCGGTCTTTTCCTTATTTCCGTAGAGACGGGCGGGAAACACTTTGGTGTCGTTGAATACCATAATGTCTCCTTCTTCGAAAAAGTCAATAATATCCTTGAAGAGGTGATGACTAACCTCTCCGGTGCAGGAATTCACCACCATCAGTTTACATTCGTCGCGATTTTCGGACGGGTATTGGGCAATCTGTGACTCAGGAAGCCTGAATTTAAACTGAGATAATTTCATTTAACAGAGTTAGAAAGTGAATATATCTTTTTTAATCTTGATTTATGGGGATATCGCACTCAGCGATCATGCTCAGGGCATCGTCAACGCTGAGGCAATCCTCGACGCGGAGGTGACCTACGGCTGTGCGTCGCAGCGCTATGAGGTGGGCGCCGCTGTTGAGAGCCTGTCCGAGGTCGCGTGCCAGAGCGCGGATATAGGTGCCTTTGCTGCAGACGATGCGCAGCGTCATGTCGCGGCCATCAAAGTCGAGGAGTTCAAACTCATCTATTTCGAGGGGTTTGGCGGCGAGTTCCACGTCATGTCCCTTGCGAGCGTGCAGGTAAGCGCGTTTGCCATCCACTTTTACAGCGGAGAATACCGGGGGCACCTGCATGATCTTTCCCGTGAACTTCGGCAGGGTGGCGAGGATGAGGTCGCGGTCCACGTGTTCGTAGGGGTAGGTGGCATCGATTTCCTTTTCGAGGTCAAAACTCGGGGTTGTGGCGCCGAGACGCATAGTGGCGATATACTCCTTGCGTCCCTGCTGGAGGGAATCGATGATACGGGTGGCTTTGCCGGTGCAAACGATGAGTACGCCGGTGGCGAGGGGGTCGAGCGTACCGGCGTGACCCACCTTGAACTTCTTGACACCGAGCCGACGCTGAATGGCGCCGCGGAGGCGCTTCACCACGTCGAAGGATGTCCATCCGAGGGGCTTGTCGATACCTATTATTTCACCTGATACAAAATTCATTTTCATCTTGACAACTTTACCGGAGTCCGGAGCGGGCATAGCCGGAATGTTATTAACTTTGCCAGAGGAGGCAGATGATAGCCATCACCACGCAATATGCGGCAAACCATACCAGTTTGCCCTTCTTGACGAGTTCGAGCATCCATTTGCAGGCTGCGCATCCCACCACGAAGGCTGTGACGAATCCGATGAGGAGCACACCCCAAGAGAGACCCGTCTGAGTGCCGGCGGCGGAAGATTCGATAAGATCCTTAGTATCGAGCAAGGCTTCGCCGAGGATAGGGATGATTACCATAAGGAAAGAGAACTGCGCCACTTCGCTGCGGCGGTCGCCGAGGAGGATACCGGTGGCGATGGTGGTGCCCGAGCGGCTCAGACCGGGGAGAACCGCCACTGCCTGGGCGCAACCGATGATGAAAGCATCGAGCCAGGTGATCTTATGGCCCTCGCCGGGATTGACCATTCTGCCCGAGGCGAGGCGATCGCTATAGTGGGCGAATGTGAGCAGAGCGGCGGTGATGAACAGGCAGACACCTACCACCTTGAGTCCATCGCCGAAGAAAGCCTCCACATACTCCTTGAAGAATACGCCTACGATACCCACCGGGATGCAGGAGAGGAGAATCTTGCAGACATACCAGAAATCGCGGTCGCGCTTGAAGGTGAAGAAACTGATGCAGAGTTTCTTGAACATGGGCCATAGAATCACGATCGTAGACAACACTGTGGCGGCATGCACCATGATATCAAACTGCAGGATATTGTCTTTGGGGATATCGATTCCGAGTATTTCGCGGAATATCTCAAGGTGTCCGCTTGAGGAAATCGGGAGGTACTCGGCGAGTCCCTGCACGAGTCCCAGAATCAGGGCGTCAAGCCATTCCATATCTGAAGAATAATATTAATCTGATTATGAATTATTATCGGTTATCAGAAGAGTCATTATGGTTGGTGTCTTTCTTCTTGCGGGGATGCCACACGATAGCGAAAGCCATAAGGAGGAAGCCGAGGAATGCGATGGTCGGACCCACCACGATGCGGCGTGTGGAGAAGATGTCGGGATTGAAGCCATCCTCGATGCTTGATCCCCCGCCTGCCATGAGGAGGAAGCCTATAATGATGAGAGCCACGCATCCGAGCATCATGAGGATGTTGGCACGGCTGAAAATTCTGTTGGGGTTATTGTTGTCCATCTGGTTGAGAATTTTTGTAGGATTTAATGCGGGGAATTTATTTAATGCCGGGAGGGGGTGTGGTACCGATCATCTGAATAATTCGTCGTAGTCTTTACGGAGGTAATGCTGGGTGGCGATTGCGGCAGTGACGGCGCAGATGAAAGCACCGGTCAGGATGAGTGCGCCGGAGATCACGGCGAGCACCTGCCAGTCGATTACCTGCTGCAATTCGGAGAAACCTGCTTTAGGAGCGACGCCGACGGCGAGCCATAAGAGTGCGGATGCGATGACACCGGCGAGCACTCCTGCCAGGAGGTTATGAAGTGTCATGGGGCGGCGGATAAAAGCGTTGGTGGCGCCCACGAGTTGCATTGTGTGTATAGTGAATCGCCGCGCATATACGGTGAGATGCACGGTGTTATTAATCAGAACGAAAGATATAATGAGCAATACGAGGGCGATGCCTCCCATGATGGTGCCGAGCCGGGTGATGTTATGGTTCATCTGCTCCACCATCTGACCCTGCGGGGTGGCGATGCTTTCCACGCCGGGGAGTGAACTGAGATGCTTCTCAATCTTCGCGATTGAGTCCGAGATAGAATAAGCCTCCGGCATCGTGAAAGAGATTTCGGGCGAGAGGGGGTTGACACCGAAGAGCGCTTCGAGGTCTTCGCCGGTGTCGGCTTTCCAGTCGGCCAATGCTTTTTCCTTAGTGATGAGGTTGAGATTTCGGCAATATGGCAGAGCCTTCATGCTCTCCATGCAGGCGCGTGCTCCTTCATTGCTGATGGAATCTGCCATAATGACACTCACTTCGAGACTTTCGCGGACACGCGTGGTCTCCTTACGGGCACCGACTGAAATTAATGCTATCAGTCCGAGAATGAGCAGCACGAGAGTCACCGACACGATAGTGGTGGTATGAGCCGCCCAATATGATATTTTGACTTCTTTATCCTTTTTCATCAGTCAGATTTTGCGGAAAAATTCCGGGATTCTGATTCTTGTGGTGTAGGGATAAGGAGCATTAACAGTGTCATTATCCCACTGACTCAAATGCAAAGATAACACTTAAAAAGGGCGTTGTCAATATTTTCAGACAAAATTTGTGAAAATGAAGTATAAAAATTGATTTAATCATAGTTTCGCGGTATCTCCGGACAAGGACGCAGATACCGATATATTAAAACCAGTCCGGAAACGCTATTACATTGCCATGGCTTGTAGTCATGTGGCGGTCGCCGGCGTATATGACGTTAAGGTGTTCGGTAGGCGTACCTGATAGATTTCCCCGATTGTCTTGGTCCGGTGAGTGTAATTACAGGAAATTTAGAGGAAAGTTCACGTATTTTTGAAGAAATCTCGCGATTAATCATCATTGATACAATTAATTAATAAAAACTTTGCAAATCTCAAATCTGATTTGAGATTTGCAAAGTTAGTAAAAAATGTAAATATCCATCATTTATTAGAGATATTTATGGGCGTAGAGGGAAGATATTTCGTGAGTGAAAAGGAATCCTGAGATTCCCTTTTATTATTGGAAGGGGTTCATAAAGCAGATGGTTGTGACCAATGCCATAGTAATCACAATTTCAACAATAATGAGCATAGAGTCCCTGGCTTTTCCTTTTATGACTATCCATGTAATCATATAGGCAGCAATCAGATCGAGTATCACAGCACATATCCTTATCACAACTTGTGCGTACTCTATAGGGAAAAGGAACGCAATAAAAGTAAGGAGCAGAACGCCTAATGCCATCCACATCGTGAAGGATTTACCGGGATATTGAAGATCTTTCATAATAGTATGTGTTTTGGTGATGCTATATAAACAGAATGATATAAAAAAAGTTCTAATCAAATTTAAATAATATAATTATTAAATTATTATTATCATTTTGTTAATGGTATTAAGGTCTTTTTGATATAATTTTGATGTAATGAAAATTTTATTTTCTTGCGAATTTTTTTGTAAATTTGCGTATTAATACTTAAAAAAGATTACTGTGACTCCGGATTTGAGTCCGCGTAAGGCGGCATATTATACACTTGGATGCAAATTGAATTTTGCGGAGACATCAACTATCGGGAAGATACTTCTCGATAAGGGTTTCCGCAGGGCAAATGAAGATGAGACTCCCGATATTTGTGTGATAAACACATGCTCCGTCACCGAGATGGCGGATAAGAAGGCTCGTTCGCTGATACGCCGGTTGGTGCGCCGCTGGCCGGAGGCTACTATTGTGGTGACGGGATGCTACGCGCAGTTGAAACCTGAGGAAGCCTCCTCAATCGAGGGTGTGGATATAGTGCTGGGCAGCAATGAGAAGTTGCGTATAGCGCAATATATCGACCGCTGGGAGGCAGACCATGCTCCGATAATGGAATCAACCCGTTCGCCGGAAATCACTACCTTCCTGCCATCATGCGAACGCGGCGACCGCACCCGCTTCTGGCTCAAGGTGCAAGACGGGTGTGACTACTACTGCACCTACTGCACCATCCCGTTTGCGCGCGGCAGGTCCCGCTCCGGACGCATCGCCGACCTTGTGGAGCAAGCCCGCGATGCAGCCCGCGAAGGTGGCAAGGAGATCGTGCTCACCGGCGTGAATGTGGGTTGCTTCGGACTCGATACGGGAGAAAGTTTCTTCGATCTCCTCAAGGCACTCGATGCAGTGGAAGGGATAGAGAGATACCGCATATCGAGTATCGAACCCAATCTGCTCACTCCCGAAATCATACGCTGGATTGCCGGGGAGTCGAGAGCGTTCATGCCATCATTCCATATACCGCTGCAGTCGGGGTCTGACGAGGTGTTGCGACTGATGAACCGCCGCTACGATACGGCACTCTTCCGCAGCCGTATCGAACTGATACGCCAATATATCCCCGATGCGTTCATCGGAGTAGACATCATAGCGGGCGCTCGCGGCGAGACTCCCGAAGAATGGGCTAAATCGGTGGAATTCGTGAAGAGTCTCCCCATCACCCGTCTGCACGTATTCCCCTACTCGGAGCGTCCCGGCACGGCTGCCCTGAAGATGACCGCACCGATGGTGGAGGCAGGCGAACGACATCGTCGCGGCGGAGAACTGCAGGTGATTTCTGACGCAAAACTGGAGGCGGAGATGCTTGCCATGCGCGGTCAGCGCCGTAGGGTGCTCTGGGAACATATCCTGCACGACGACCCGACGCTGATGACCGGACTCACCGATAACTATTTCCGCGTGATAGCCCCGGCGCATCCCGAATTACTGAATACAATCACCGAGGTGGAGATAGGCTCACCTGCCGTCGACCGTGAAGAAACCCTGACAGCAACATTATGAAGAAGACCGCTGTAATCATACTCAACTGGAACGGCAAGACACTCCTGGAGCAATTTCTGCCGGTGGCTGTGGCTAATACTATCTCAGACAATACCGACCTCTGGGTGGCGGATAATGGATCTGCCGACGGGTCGGTGGAATATGTGCGCGAAGCCTTCCCGGAGGTGAAGATCTTGGAACTGGGGGAGAACTACGGGTTTGCCGAAGGATATAACCGCGCGATAGCCGCCACGAAATACCCCTACACCATACTTCTTAATAGCGATGTGGAGGTCACACCCGGCTGGGTGAATCCTTTGGTGAAACTACTTGAGGAACGGCACGAAGCAGGAGCGGTGATGCCCAAGATACGCTCATGGCACTCCCGGGATATGTTTGAATATGCCGGTGCGGCGGGGGGCTATCTCGACAATCTCGGGTATCCCTACTGCCGGGGGAGGGTTTTTGAGAAGGTGGAGCGTGACGAAGGACAGTATGACGGCGCACCTATCGAAGTGGCATGGGCATCGGGGGCGGCACTCTGCGTGCGTACCGACCTGTATCTGCAACTCGGGGGACTCGACAAAGACTTCTTCGCCCACATGGAGGAGATCGACCTCTGCTGCCGTATGATAGGCGCCGGGTATAAGGTGATGGCGGATATGGACTCCACGGTGTATCATGTAGGGGGCGCATCGCTGCCGAAGGGGAATCCGAAGAAGACGTATCTCAACTTCCGCAATAATCTGCTGCTGCTATATAAAAACTTGCCGGCAAAGCGCGGCAGAAAGATACTCTTCCTGCGCCGGCTTGCCGACACACTGGCTTTTATAATGTTTGTGCTTAAAGGGGATATGGCAGATGCGCGTGCCATATTAAAAGCGCACAAAGACTTCCGCAAGATGCGCGCCAAATATACCGAACTTCCGGAGAGGGATTATATGTCGGGGTTGCCGGGAGCCGGCAGATCAGTCATTATTGACCACTATCTGCTTCGGAAGATATAATCCTATCGGATACTATATTATCAGATACGATATTATGGGATACAATCTTATCGGAAGAAATAATCTTATTTATCACGTATGAGGCGAGGTGGATGCCGAAAAGAGCGGGGATTGTGGCGAGCGTTCCGAATGAGGAGCGCTTGTTCTGCTCGTGGAGTGCTATCAGGGCATGGCGATGCGGCGCTTCGCGACTTGCCGCTACCTTAAGCGGGCGACGGAGTCCCATCTTCTTGAGTCGCTGACGCACGGCACGGGCGAGTCCGTCTTCGGAGGTCTGCCACAGATCGGTGATTTCCACTTTAGAGGCATCTGTGCGTCCGCCGGCACCCATCGAACTCACCACCGGCACGCTGCGGCGCATACACTCGGCTATGAGCGCTACTTTCGGCGCCACAGTGTCAATGGCATCAACCACGTAATCGTAGCCCTCATCGAGGAGTCTGCCGATGGCTTCCGGGGTGATGAACTCCTGGCGGGCATCGATGCTGACGGCAGGGTTAATATCACGGAAACGGCGTGCGAAGAGGTCAGTCTTGGGTTGACCGACGGTAGACTGCAGCGCTATCAACTGGCGATTGATGTTGGAAGCCGCCACGGTGTCGGCATCGATCAGAGTGAGATGTCCCACTCCCGATCGGGCGAGCATTTCGGCGGCATAACCGCCAACGCCGCCCACACCCACCACGCATACGCGGGCATTGGCGAGCCGGGAGAGCACATCATCCCCGATGAGAGTGCGAGTGCGCGATGACCACTCATCGCCGCTGTGATTTATCTCTTCACCCATGCGCCTTCGAAACCTGTCTCTTCGATACCTTTCAAAACCTGTGCTGCCGATTCGGCATCTTCGGGAATGCCGTGCACTTCGAGATAGCGGTCGGCAGTGTGCAGATCTTCGCTCCAGCGGGCGTTGGGAAACTGATTCTGAACATGATTCAGGAGGGCATCGCGTGACGCCTCATCCTGAGCGTTAACTGTGAATAACATAATCTTCCGTTGGTTTTTTAATAGATTCCTTATAAATGAATGGTTAGGGGGGAGGAGGGGTGTTCAATCCTGCATGCGGATTCTCCACGGCATAGGATAAAGATTATTGGCGCGATTGCCGAGATTCTTTATCATTCCGAGGGGAGCCCCTTTATAAGTAACAACCACAAAACCTTTGGGAATGTTTGCACCCGGGGTTATTGCGTCGCGCCTGAGATATTTCAGCGCCTCCTCATCTGATAGTTCCATTTCCGGGAAAATACCCTTTTTGAGGGCGGAATTGAGAGCCACGCGTGAGTCAGGAATCAGTTCACACTTCTTAGTCCCCGTCTTTAATTCCGCTACGGGGAGCCCTGCCCCCGTGATATTAATTCCAGCACGGCGGAGGGCTTCCGCGACATGCACGACATTCGCCGGGAGGATGGTGATCATATTGCCGGAGAGTTCCGGTCGGGCGTCAAGGTCCGGGATAAACCACTCCGCTACGGCGCGCCGTATATCGGCAGGTAAATCGGCGGGATGCTGTTGAGCCGCGCGGCGATCCTTCTTCTTTCTTCCGCCTGCGGCAGGTATGCGGTCGGAAACGGCGTACGCGGCATTATCCTTCTCGATGGATTGACGATCAGAGATGTCACCTTCGGGTTTGCGGAAAATGCTGACGTAGAGGCCCTCGCCATGAGTGAGGTGAGGCATGAATCGCAATCCCTCCGTGGCAGGGAGGATTGTGCGAGCCGGGCGTTCTATCCCTTCGAGTCCCAAATCATCCGGCGAAACCGGCGTAAGACCTAATTCTTGCGATATGTAGAGGGAATTTTCCTCATTTTCACGGATATTGAAAGTGCATGTGGAATAGATGAGGTAACCGCCCGGACGGAGTGTGGAGACGAGGTCGGAGAGAATCTCCTTCTGCAGCGCGGCGCACTCACTCACTAAATTATCGCTCCACTGCGCACGGGCATCCTCATCCTTGCGCATCATTCCCTCGCCGGAGCAAGGGGCATCCACGGCAACGATATCGAAGATAGGGGGGAGGTTGCGGTATTGAGCCGATGCGCAACCGGTGGTGATAACCCCCGGATAGCCCCACTTCTCGAGATTTTCACGGAGAATCTTGCCGCGTGCCGCCACAAACTCATTTGCCACAACGATGGACCCATCGGGGATGGCGTTGATTATGGCAGTGGTCTTACCGCCGGGAGCCGCACAGAAATCGAGTACTTTCAGAGCGTCGCGGTGGCGAAAGGATGCGGAATGAGTAACTGAGCGCAACCTCTCTGCCAACTTCTCGATAATCTGCTGATATATCATCGAAGAGGCATCCTGCACGTAATAAACACCGGCATGGAGCAGAGGATCGAGGGTAAACACGGGACGTTGAGAGAGATAATAACCGTCGCGACACCACGCCACGGGTGCTTCGATGTCGGCGCCTGCCACGGAGTGTGGCTTCTGTGCCGATGTCTCAGCCGACATGGGGAAATCATGAGAGACGGCTGGAAATTTACGGCGGTTGAAGCGGACACTGACTCCGGGCGGAGTGTCGAGAGCCTTTAAGAGAGCATCGCGATCGATGCCTTTGATATTATATAAAGAATCTAAAAAATCTTTTGATAAATCAATCATAATCCGAAATTTGCGCAAATATAATAAGAAAAACTGCGTTAAACTTGAAAAAGCGCCATAAAAAAATTATATTTGTAAAATATGGAAAAATCGGCTACATTA